>JAYTSU010000042.1:0-12547 GCA_043745485.1 Candidatus Saccharimonadota bacterium | reverse complement strand
AAATGAGCATGCTTAACCTTATGCCGCCAGAAGCTAAATCGTCAATTGGCTACGCACGGCATAATACTCGGCTCGTTCGTTGGACCATTGGTTGTCTCTTAATCATTATCGCTATGGTTGCGACTGTGGTTGTTGGTGGATTTTATATAGATAATTCAAAACACAACTTAACAAACTCAATAGTGCAAACCAAAGCCACTATAACTTCCCAAAAACTCGATAAAGTTCAAGCTCAGGCCCAGAGCCTCTCTGGAGGTGTAAAACTTATCGTCCAAGTATTATCAAAAGAAATCCAGTTCTCAAAACTCTTACAACAAATTGGTGGTCTTATGCCAGCTGGCGCCACACTTGGCGATATTCAGCTTTCAAACAAAGTAAACGGCGCGCTTGACTTAACTGCAAATGCAATTGACTACGAAACAGCAACACAAGTTCAGGTAAACTTACAAGATCCCAAGAATAATCTGTTTGAGAAGGTCGATACTATAAGCGTCACGTGTGCCGATGTAACCACAACCACTGCTTCAGTAAATACCGCTGTCGACTCTCGCTATAAATGCCAAATACTTGTTCGTGCACTATTTAAAGCCGATGCTGCTGTTACATTGCTTGCAAGCCCACCATCGAAAGGAACAACTAAATGACGCCTAAACGTTTTTTCTTTATTATGGTTGCCGTGTTTAGCCTCAGTCTTATTGGCGGTGGAGCCATGCTCTATTTCGCAAACAGTGTACTCGTAAAAAGATCAGCCAGCGTAGTAGATCTAAAGCTTGAAAGCGCGGAAGTTGAGGCACAATTAACTGCCTATCAAGCAGCAAAAAAAGACGTGCAGAATTATGCCTACCTTAATACAATTATTGCAAGCGCCTTACCGCAAGACAAGGATCAAGCACGTACTGTACGCGAGATTTTCTTGCTCGGACAGCAGGCCGGTATATCGATAAAATCCGTTCAGTTCCCTGCCTCTACACTTGGAGCGGTGGTACCAATTGCACCGGGTGCCACAGCCACCACTACGGTTCCCACTACAACTGCACCAAAGCCTGCGGTTACGCAAGCTAAGCCAGTTACTGGACTCAACGGTGTATACTCAATTGAGACTGTCGTCACTCCGTTTGCAGATGGCAAGGCTAATAAAGTAACCTATGCCCAGCTTATTGCCTTCTTGCAGAAAATTGAGTCCAACAGACGTGCAATGCAGGTAGCCAGCATACAACTCAACCCACTAGGGCAGAACGCAACTGACAGCATATCTTTTACCTTAACACTAAATATCTTTATAAAACCATGAATATAGAACTCAAACCAATACTCAAAAAACTGCAACCGTTTATTAATTTCCTCAAGAAAGATTCGGTCGCAATATTCTTAGTTATTATTGCAGTGATATTTGGCTTCTTAATCTGGCGCATTGGCAGCCTTGCTGGAGCCGAACCAAAACAAGATGCGCTTGACGAGAAGTTGTTGTCTGTTGTACGTCCACGAATAGACCAAGAAAGTATTAATAAGATTAAGGCTTTGCAGGCGCAAAACGTTAATATACAGTCGTACTTTGTCGACCGCAACAACCCATTCCAAGAAGATCTAAGTCGCTAAAGTTTAAAAACCACCGTGGGTTATTCCGACACGCTGACCAGTTCCCATCTTTCCAATACGTTCGATTGCTCGTTCGTGACAATTAATAACTGCCTTACGATACACGTCAGGATCAGGTGTATTTGGGAATGAGAAGTTATCAGCCTCACCAGCTGTCTCAATGGTCATCGTACCGTAGTTAAATGCTGTCTGAAGAATTCCTTTTTTTGTAACCGACACATCCTCAACATTGATCATGTTAAGATGTGAGACTTTGTGAGAAAACAAGCCAAGTTGACGTACTTCTATAACGTTCTGATCTGTTATTAGTATCCTGTTTTGGTTATATATCCACAGTGTAATAAAGGTTCCAATAGCAATCAGTGTAGCTACGACTATAAAACCTAAGCTAATAAAGACCTTTAGCTGTGTCGTGAGACTTAGGTTTATGTCTTTAATGAGGCTCGGCATATACAGGACAAATCCCAGCATGAGAGCAAAAAGTATTACCCCAGTCAAAAGAATAATAAATCTACCAAGCCAATGCCGACGAACATCAGCGACAAGCTGTTCTTTATCGTCATCAGCCACCTCAGGATAGGCCTCAACTAACGGTTTCGGATCTTTAAGTTCTATATGTGACATATAATCGTATTATATCAGACTGGCTTGATCAGATTTAGGCTTTTTCCCCAGATGCTTATAGGCTTTTGGTGTTGCCCTGCGCCCCCTTGGAGTACGCTCTAAAAGTCCTATTTGCATAAGATAGGGCTCATAAAAGTCTTCAATAGTCGTCATTTCATCACCGGTTAATGCAGCAAGTGTGTTGAGGCCCACTGGATTATCCCCATAGTTATCAATCATATGGTTTAGTAACTGTCTGTCAGCTGGGTCTAATCCTAGTTCATCAATTTCTAATAGCTCAAGAGCTTTGGTAGTAGTAAGAGTGTCAATAATGCCATCACCATTCACATCGGCGTAATCTCGTACGCGCTTTAGTAAACGGTTAGCAATGCGGGGGGTCAGCCGCGCGCGAGTAGAAAGTAGTTCGGCCGATGGTTTATCGATCTTATTATTTAAAATGTTGGCCGATCTCAAGATTATTTGCGCGACTTCATCGGGTTTATAAAACTCCAATCGGTGAATCATTCCAAACCTATCCCTCAGTGGTGCCGCTAGGGCACCCGTGCGAGTCGTAGCGCCAATTAAGGTAAACTTGGGCACATCAAGCCGCATACTGCGTGCGCTTGGCCCTTTGCCCAGCATAATATCGATCTTGTAATCTTCCATGGCACTATAAAGTACTTCCTCAACCGTGCGGTGCAAACGGTGAATTTCGTCAATAAACAAAATGTCGCCGTCTTGCAGGTTGGTTAGCAAACTAGCTAAGTCCCCTGCCCGTTCAATGGCCGGCCCACTGGTTATGCGTATCTGTGCACCCATTTCGTTGGCTATTACGCTTGCCATAGTTGTCTTACCAAGTCCTGGCGGTCCATATAGCAAAATATGATCAAGTGGTTCGCCGCGCTTTTTTGCTGCCGCAATAGCTAGTTGTAGATTCTTCTTAAGATGCTCCTGCCCAACATAGTTGGCAAAATCTTTTGGCCGCAGCGTTACTTCAAACTCAGCCTCAATTGGGTCATCATTTTCAGCCACTGTATTAATAATTCGCTCAACCGCCATTATTTTCTACCTTTTAAAGCTTGTTTTATACGGTCTTCAGCAGGCAAAGTTGAGTCAATGTTTTTGAGGGCGAGCATTGCATCGACTTCAGAATATCCTAAGCTAATCAGCGCTTGCACCGCTTCGTCACTTGCGTTTACACCACCGCGGTTCACAATGTCCTCTGCGGAATCGCTGGCAATTAGGCCCACTTTGTCACGCAGTTCTACCACCATCTGCTCCGCCGCTCGTTTGCCAACGCCTTTAGCAGTTTGTAATCTTTTAACATCCCCTGCAGCAATCGCAGACCGGACTTCATTGGCACTGCCAATATCAAGCACGCTCATGGCAACTTTAGGCCCTACGTTTTTAACACTCAGTAGCTGCTCAAAAAGTTTTTTATCGTCTAATAATAAAAATCCAAACAAGTCATGAGCCTCTTCCTTGATATTTTCATATATATACAGCTTTGATTTTTCGCCTGTGTTTAGCCTGTCTAAGTTGCTCGTAGTCAAAAGCACGCCATACCCCACGCCGGCAATAGTTACCACCGCTTGGTTACCAATTTTTTCTGAAACAATTCCCTCAAGCGTTGCAATCATGTACTTACTATTATCTCATAGTCATTGAATGAGTAATAGCTGCGGCAAGTGCATCGGCGCAGTCATCTGGCTTTGGTGCTTCTTTTAAGCCTAAAATTACCCGTACCATCTCTTGAATTTGCTTTTTTTCAGCTCGGCCATACCCTGTTATCGCCTGCTTGATCTGTAATGGCGTATACTCTGCTATAGCAAGTTTTGCCTGCATAGCCGTTAGTAACACTACTCCCCTAGCTTGAGCCACTGTCATGGCCGTAGTGACGTTCTGGGCAAAAAACAACTTTTCGACTGCCATTTCATCTGGTTTAGTTTCTTTAATTATCTCCGTTAGTTCTTCATAAATAGTAAGCAGTCGCACCGCATCGTCTTCTTTAACGGGCGTCCTAATAACCCCTGCATCAACCAACTTTAGCTTACCTTTTTTAAGGTCAATAATCCCAAATCCCAAGATTCCCGTACCTGGATCAATGCCTATTATTCTCATAGAATATTGAAGTTGGTGTGTGTTGCTGTAACGTCTTGGAGTTCGTCAAGCGCATCCATCAGCCGTTCAATTTTACCGGCGGTGGCTTCATCACTAATTTCTATAGTATTAGTTGGCTCATAACTGAGTTCAGCTTCAATGACTTCGAGACCGGCTGTTTTTAAAGCATCACGAACTTTGGCCAGCTCTTTTTGGTCTGTGTATAGTATAGATTCTTCGCCTTCTTCGTGGACATCCTCGGCACCCGCATCGAGTGCGCTCATCATAAGCTCATCTCCGGAGCCTTTAACGCGGATAATGCCTCTGCGGGCAAACTGGAAGGCCACAGCACCTTTTTCGGCGATGCTACCGCCATGTTTAGAAAAGGCAAACTTAACTTCTGGGTATGTACGGTTAAGATTGTCGGTGGCACACTCGACCAAAATTGCGACGCCTCCCGGGCCGTAGCCTTCATATATCACTTCCATCAGCTGCGCTGCGCCCTTGTCCGACACACGCTTAATAGCGCGTTCGATGTTAGTAAGTGGCATGTTAGCAGCCTTAGCTTTCTCAATAGCCATTGCTAAGCTAGCATTCATAGCTGGATCTGCACCGCCACGTGCAGCAACAGCAATTTGGTTACCAATACGCGTGAATACGGCACCGCGCTTTGCATCAGTTAAGCCCTTGGCTCTTTTAATCGTTGACCATTTGGAGTGTCCCGACATGTAATTCCTCGGAGTTATTTACATCTGTTATTTTACCATTATGTCTCGTTTTGCGCCAGAGAATGATAAGTGTAAATAACATTGCAGCGTACATATAGATCATATCCATTAAGCTCAGCTCAACAGGTATTTTCATATGCGGTACCCGCGAAAACATCGTCGCCATTTCTAATAAATACGTCAGCACATAGCGCGCTGGCCATGCTACCCAGCCCGCAAGGGGTGCAATCAGCATGCCGGCAAGCCCAGCTATAAAACTTAGAAGCATCGCAACAGGAATGAGTGGAACCACCAATATGTTGGCGGGCAAAGCGACAATACTAGAAGTTTTAAATATATATAAAACGAGTGGCAAAGTTGCTATTTGTGCTGAGAGCGTCTCCATCATGAGCTCTCCAATTAATCCCCGTAGCTCATTTCCAAATAGTCTTTTGCGAACTATAGGCCCCATAATGAGCACCCCGAAAAATGCCAAAAATGACAGATACCAGCCGATGTCTGACCATATATATAGCGGATTCCAAAGCGCGGTTGCCGCTGCCGCAAACAAGATAAGCAATAATGGTTTTATAGTACGGCCGTAATACCAGGCCCCCAAACTTAACGAGCTTATAATTGCAGCGCGGATAAT
This sequence comes from Candidatus Saccharimonadota bacterium, assembly GCA_043745485.1. Classification (GTDB taxonomy): domain Bacteria; phylum Patescibacteriota; class Saccharimonadia; order Saccharimonadales; family JACDBH01; genus RYN-417. Next base: position 6,889 of record JAYTSU010000042.1, on the reverse strand, counting down.
AGATGCGCTTAAGCCGGTCACAAGCAAAAAACTTAATATCAAGACTTGTGAGCCGACATAGGTTTGGAATTTGGATCTCTTTCCGAAAAGTCGCTTGCTTGCCCCCATCATAATGGTGAGGTTATACCCTGATACCGCGATGATGTGGCTGAGTCCTACGGCCGATAAAATGGCTGTAATACTTGGTGGCAAAGTATTACGTTGGCCTATTAATAGTCCTAGAGCAAACGAAGCTAAAGGTTCCGGCAAAGTATTTTGCAGTCCAGCAGCAAACCTCCTCGTGATACTGTATGCAATCGAATGTGAATGACCCGTTATAGTAAAGTTAGAATAGCTTAAGTACGCGACAACAGAACCGCGGGCAGGATAAAATTTTCCTCGAACAGTAACGTGGTCTCCTCTAAATACCATGTTCTCGCCAAAGCCTGATACACCAACTTTACCAACCATTGCTTTTTGGTATGGCTCTTGAAGTCGCATGGCCCCAACGTCAAAGCTAAGCTGCGAGTTCTTTCCATATACACCGTCAGTGAGTACAGTGCCTGTCACTATAACGCTCTGTTTACTTAAATTCGTAAGCTCATGGACATGTTGCATATATATACCACCACGCCACCATCCCAAGGAGAATCCAACCATCAGGATTGTATAGACGGATACCAAACGAGCTTTACGGAAGCTCAATAGCGCAAAGACTCCCAGAGTACAAACAAATGCAAATGGTAGTGCTGGCACGAAGCGTGCCCATCCAAGACCAAGCAGTGCGGCACCAAAAAATAACATCAATCGGGTCGTGCGTCTATATTCTTTAGCCTGCTTCATTGAAAAGATAATACGACCACCAAGAGCAGATCCAAAGCATGAGCAAATATAAAAATAGTACTAATTGACTTTTACAACAAAAAAACAGATAATAACCCCTGTTGTTTGCAGCCCAACAATTACGGGCCCGTAGCTCAGCCGGTTAGAGCACCTGCCTTTTAAGCAGGGTGTCGTGAGTTCAAGTCTCACCGGGCCCTCCAATATAAATACCTCACGACTGTGGGGTCTTTTTATTGGAGCGTCTAGTGACTTGAATTCACGACACACTGGTGTCGTGAGTGAGAATAGCCAGTGGCTATTCGGAAACGAATCTTCACCTGTAAGCTAGCTTGCAAGGCAGAAGTTCGGGGGTCGCCAAAGGTGACCAAGTCTCAACGGGCCCTCCAAGCATAACCCCTATTACCTTTCGTTTTATAGGTCATTTTTGTTATATACTTGCATGTGATGACTAATAAACATATTAGCCAATTATTCTTTATAGATTTGGCCGTAGTTGCTTTGAGCATTGTAGTATTGTGGGTATTGAATAATCACTTCTTACGCAGCATACAATCAAATCATATTGCAGTGCTGCTGGCAGCCTTCTTCGATACAATTAGCCTCCTCTATGTAAGTTATCTGTCCTTTAAAGAGCGGCTTGTAACGCAAGGATTCCTTATCTTAGTGTTAACTGGCTTCGTAGCTTTGGGTATGTTCTATCTATACGTAATCTCAGGTATTGGCCTTAATTTACAGAACGCAAATTTTACTTCTTTAGTTATTTAATTCAGTTGCAGTAACGATTACAATGCACCGTTTGGCTAAAAATTATGAGCTCATCAGCAGCATAGTATTCAGTAGTTAGTGATAAAAGTCGTAAGCCGCTATAATTATAAGTGCATGAAAAAACTATTTGTACTATTATCTTTAGGATTCTTAGGTATCTTGCTCATTCCATCTATGGCGCTTGCAGCCAAATCAGTAAGCAGCTTAGGTGCCTATGCATCTGTAACGCCCGAATTACGCGGCTATGATGTTTCGTATCCTCAGTGCGGCAGAAGCCTGCCAACTACTTTTTATTTCGGAATTGTTGGAGTAAATGGCGGAAAAGCGAGCACACCAAACACGTGTCTTGCCGACCAACTTGTGTGGGCAAATACCGCAAAGTACGGTTCGAATCAGTCCCGTTTTCAGCTGTATGTTAATACGGCAAACCCAGGCGAAGTAATATCGCAGATAACTACGTGGCCTACCACGCCGTATGACCTAAACGGGAGTCTCCCAACTAATCCGTACGGCAACGTATGCGCTGGTCAGAATGACAGAGCTTGTTCTTGGCTATATGGCTGGAATCGCTCTATATATACTGAGGGTGTTTTCAAGAACGCTACTTCAAGCAAAGGTTTGAGTACAGATACATCACAATACGTTTGGTGGCTTGATGTTGAGACTATGAATACATGGCAATCTGGCAGTAGCGAGGCACTAGTGCGTAACACCGCAGCACTTGAAGGTTTTGGTGCTTATTATCAGTCAAAGTCTGCCACCGTAGGCCTGTATTCAACTGCCTATCAATGGGGTACGATAACGGGCAATACTATAAGCTCAGCAAGTAATTTATTGGGCCTGGGCAACTGGCGACCAAGTGGCACAAGTCTTACCAACGCTAAGAATAACTGTAATGTAACTCCGCTTACTTCAGGTGGTTTTATTTCTCTTACACAGTACATCGTAAAAAACTTAGACAATAATCATTCTTGCATATAGAAAACCGTTACTGCCAATAAAAAGTATTGACGAAGACTTTTTGAGTTGCTATATTATTCCTCGGAAGACCACGTGAAACAGCACTATTGTTCGATATATGTAGCCGATCGAGTTAGTAAGTTCAGATTTGTTAGTTAGAAAGCTACATCTGTGGGTGCAAGTCTTCCCCAAATTAAAGGGGCACATAAAGTGCCTCTTTTTTAGTGCTTAATACATAATACTGTTAGTATCAGTATATGGAGATACCCATTTCAGAACGACGTCAGATAGAAAATGAAATGATTTTTAGACGTGCAAATGAAAAGGTGGGCATTGGACTTGATGAGATTGACGCGAACTATGTTGAGGATGGTAATTCCAACTTGGTTAGAACCGACGATTTATTACTGCATTTCATATGTGAATGTTCTGACGAAAACTGTCACGTCCGTATACCCTTACAGCTAAGCAAATACCAAAAAATTCACCTAAACCGAGGGTCGTTTATAATCAAGCCAAATCATCAGGTAAAAGAAATAGAAAAAGTCATACATTCAGAAGCAGAATACAGTGTTGTAGAAAAAAATAACTACACTACAGAACCTGGCAAAACACTCAACGATACAACCATTGATAACAGCTAATACGTTTTAAAAACCATCCAGTGTGATCCTTGCTCGAAATTTTTTAACTAATGGTGTTTGCCTTTTTTGTGTTTGTCATCTTTATGATACTTAGGCATCGTAAGGGCTAACAAGATTAAACTAAAGACAATTCCAACGACAACAATCAGCTCATAATACCGTACAATCAGCGGCCAGCCAGTACTAGCGGTAAGAGTATTTTGAAAAGATCCACTTAAGAACGGGTACACAGTAGTCAGCCCAACTAACGCACTACATACTGCCGGAATGATAGCAATGATCGAAAGCGTAGCAGATACGCGCTTACGTAGTAACAGTGCACTAATAACTCCTGGCAGTAAGACAGTAGCAGCTTGCAAAACATTCGTAGAAACTTGCATGTTACTACCCAACGAATGGGCTAACAAATCTGTGTCCTTGCCTGCCGCCGCAACCAAAACACTGCCAGCACAAATAGCGAAGAAAACTACAGCCGTATTGGTCTTTAAAAGCAGCTGCAGTATCACAATAACTACAATAAGAGCTATGAGTGCGTATATCATTAACCCTTAGTTTACCATGAGCGTTATAAGTTCTTAGAGATTTACGTACGAACCCTGTGATAAACCGGCGCTCTTTGCTACACCTGCATTTACCTCTATTACATAAAACGTATCGTCAGCACAGAACGAATCTGGATAGGTAGATGGAGCGATATTCTCTACTTGTTTAATCACTCTACCTTGAGCATTCAGCCAGACTATATCCAGATTAAAACGCATATCTTTCATCCATATACATTGGCGCCCGATGCTATCAAAAACAAACAGCATTCCATGACTTGGTGGCATCGAACTACGACCAGATAGACCCCGCTCACGAGTAGCTTCGGTATTAACCTTTTCAAGGCTCAGTGAACACTGCACCCTGCTCCTGGATGTATTTTGACCACCGTTAGTAAGGGTTTCGTACTTGATACAGACGTCGCTTAAAATCTTGTCGCCTGTCTTGCTATAATCATAAACAAGAAGCCCAATGATAAGTAGTGTTCCAAAAAAAGCAATTAAAGAGATCCTATTTCTATACCTCCACATACGCGTAGCTATTTTAACGTGTCTATCCATCTACTTTTTAGTATAGCCTACGCACCAACACGATCTTTACGTGGATGACGTCTGGCGTTTTGTTCGATGTATTCGATGATTTTTTCGCTCACATTGTGCCCAGTAACCTTTTCAATCCCAAAGCCCGGGCTTGAGTTAACTTCTAGCACCAATGGACCACGAGCGGAACGCATGATGTCGACACCACATATAGAAAGTCCCATGGCTTTAGCTGCCTTTTGAACTGTCTTACGCTCTTCCTCAGTCAATTTGACCGCAGTTCCCTCACCACCTTGGTGTAAGTTAGATCGAAAATCATCATCCAGACTTTGACGTTTCATACTTGCAACCACCTTACCGCCCACAATGAAGGCTCGGATGTCTTCGCCAGCCGATTCTTTAACAAATTCTTGTAACAAAATATTAGTCCCATCATCATCCATAACATAAAAAGCTTGCATAACACTTTTTGCAGCTTTTTTTGACTCAGCTAAAACAACGCCATTGCCATGCGTACCACGCGCAAGCTTAATAATTACTGGGAAACCACCCATACCATCAATTAGTTCTTCGATATCTATAAGATTACGAGTAAAGACAGTTTTGGGTATGCCAACACCAGCACGTGCGAGAAGTTGAATCGAACGTAGCTTATCGCGCGAACGGTTTATAGCAATCGAACTGGCTGTCGTAAATACACCTTGCATTTCAAACTGGCGGACAATAGCAGTCCCGTAGCGAGTCATAGTACTGGCAATGCGCGGGATTATTGCATCAATATCAGTTAATATTTCGCCTTTATAGCGCACTATTGGGTTTGACTGCTCAATAGTTGCATGACAATCTTTGTACTTAACGACAATAATCTCATGTCCATGCTTGAGAGCTTCTTCTTTGAGCCGCTTTGTCGAATAGTTGCCGGGTCCATTTGATAAAATAGCAATTTTCATACGTTACGCTCCCTTAGACAAACTAGTGATTTTTTTTAAGTCAGCCTGAAGCTTCGCATATTTTTTTTGTTCTTCAGTATATAATACATCACCCTTAGACACATCGACAATAAATTTGCCTTTTAACAACCTGCAGCCAATTAAAATAGGGTATAGTTTTGCAGAACGATCAGAAAGTGTAAATGTCGCATTTATTTTTCGCTCAGCAAGTTCAATACTGAGCTTAACAGCATAACGCAGTTCTTTTTGGCCAAATGAATTAGCGATTCTTGTTAAACGGTACTCGCTCTTAGGCAATTCGATTACCTTACCGGTAAAATATTTACTAGTTGAGTCGAACAACTTAAAATTTAGTTCACTTCCAACTAATTCAATATCCGAAGCCCATATACTACTTAAATCCGCTCCCGTGTCTATTTTTGCTGGAATTATGGCATCTATAGCCGAGATGTATATTCTTTCTGCTCGGCCTATTATCTTTTTTTGATTGTTGTTACTCATAAAATGTATTATAGCATAATTTTAATTATTTTACAATAATTAAAGCTTAGATTTTAACTTTACTGACTATTAAGTCTGTGATTATATCAACGATATTTTGATTGGCCGATTGCAAGCAATGCTCATAAAGCCCAGGACGGCCATTCTCGTCAACAATCTTATAGCCTTCATGAGTACGGATAAAATCAAACCCTATAATGTCTTTTTTTATAGCGCGTTGTGCCTGTTGAGATAGAGCAATGAGTTCTTCGGACGGTTTTACATATTCAGACTCTGTACCGCGGCCGTCTTTCTTTTCTGGATCATAAATCTTCCAATCCGATCCTCCGAGCGTTAATGGCTTACGATAGCCTATGACCGGATTCTGGCCAACCATGCTAACCGATGTCCATCCCTCAGGATCATTTTCATAAAATTCTTCTAACAAAAACTGTTGATTCTTACCACACGCAGCAGTACAAAGTTCTATAATACTTTGCAGCTCTTCTACTGACTGGCACTTAACTATCCCCGTACCCCATCCGCCATACCGAGGCTTAATAAGAACCGATGCGTTTAGTGATTTAAAAGCGCTTTCAATCCCAGCTCGATCTTCGCTTCTTACAAGTGCAAAGCGCGAGACGGGCAATCCATTTAAACGTAGCAAGCTATGTGCGCGAAGTTTATCATTAACACATTCGATACTATCTGCTGAATTAATGACCGTAACATCAGCCCCTATAGCTCGTAGCAAATGCACATAATAGCTGTCCGCACCTGTAATTGACGGCTGAATTGAATCATGCCAAAAATAGACATCAAGCTCATTCAGGCATACATTGTCTACGTATACCTTGCCGTCTATTAAAACTCCGTTCCTAAAATCTGCTTCAACCACCTCGCAACCATGTTCATCAGATAATTTACGTTTAATATCAGCAATACGGCTTTCAGTAAATGAACCTTGCACGGATTTATAAAAACCAATTCGTGGTGCTGACATTATAACTCCGTTATGTATTCTATTATTATAGCAGCGACATCGATGCCTGTCGCCTGCTTAAAACCTTGCCACTCAGGCGTAATATTAGTCTCTATTAAGCATAAATTACCTTCTGTATCGTACGTAATATCAACACCAGAAATATCATTTTTTAAGCTTCGGTGAGCCTGTAAGGCAAACGTT
>JAYTSU010000041.1:0-12756 GCA_043745485.1 Candidatus Saccharimonadota bacterium | reverse complement strand
ATGTTTTCTCTTTGGCATACTCACCTTTTTCAATCCTATAATCACCTACTGATTGACCATGTGGCGATACGCCGAAATGATATCTACCGTCAACATGTGGGTCTTTGAACACAGTTACGTTAGTACCTTCAATATATCTCCACGTACTCGCACTAACCCTTAGGTCTATAGGCATTTTTGTAAGCCCAAGTTCTAAGGCTTCTTCGAAAAGTTTAACTCGTCCATATTCCCAACTATCATAAGGGTGTAGTCTTTCCATATACTCTTGTGGAGATAGCTCCCCCGTACGCAAAGCCGTTTTGATTACATCGTTAAGCCTTATTTGGTAATCAGTAGATCCTTCAGATAATGCTCTGTCTACAACGTAGCTAGAGAATATTCCACCAAGTCCCGCGTAATCCTGTTGAAGTTCACTACGAATCATTAAAGTACCGCCATCAACAGCACTAGCGATATCTTCTGCACCTGCTAACAATGGCACTTGAAAGCCTTGTTCCATAACATATTTTCCTACGGAGTACTTCGGCTGCAAGGGTTTGGAAAGTAGAAAATAATCTTCGCTAGGCTTCGCCAGTGCACTATTCTTTATATCTAAATCACCCTGATCAACCCAGTCATCTTCATAAAAGGAGAAGTCCTCTAAAAATTCACTCATACAATAATTATCTTAGCTCAGCAGTGTAATAGCAAGGTTAACCAGTTTGAGTGGTTTTTAGTCTTACTCAGAACGCCAAACTACTAACTTGGCATGCCCTCAACAAATCGATCATTGTGTTAAACATAGACGGTTCACTACCTATTGTAAATGTAGCACTAGCGCTGAAAACATGACAACATATTCTATACTGTTAATAAACGTAACTAAATTTTCTTAGTCATCAAAGAGTAGTGAATTACATTAATTATATTAGCAGGAGATGTCAGAGTATCATGTGTTAATTTAGTACAATTTTATGTGCTTCATGCTAGAAAATAGTTTTTATATTCTAAGCTGAACATGCATTAGTAGTTCAAGGACAATACTATGTCGATCTTAAATTATTACGTGTCTCGAAATCATTCAAAGCTTTATTATCCGGTGCGGTATTAGTTAGAATTTCTTGTTTAATATTTTGTTTAAATGGAATAAGCGATTCAGCATACAGACCATTATAGTTGTTCTTGACTATTATTTCCGACGTTGGGTATATGAAGGTGCACCAAAATAGAATTGTAAAACGTAATTTGCTGTATCTGTTTTGTGCATCTAAGACTGCATCATTAAAGGTTGCTACAGTAATTTGCTGCTTGTTGATGAACTCGATTGCCTCAGGAGACCAGACATACTGAAATAGTTCATTAATTATTTTAAAGCCTTTGATATAACTAGCGCTAACACTGTCACCTTTCGCATATAATTTATTCAAATAGTCTTCCAGCGGTCCTGCAGCAAGATATGCTTTTGCATATTCATCAGGTGCAAGTGTAGCTAAGCTTGTAAGCAGTAAACAGACGTCCTCTACATCACCCTCATCTATGACATCCTGTATTTTTTGCCATGCCCAAAAAAATCGTTCGTCTGTTTCAGGCGCTACATAATTACACCAATAAGCTGATAGATCATTGTTTTTAGGATGCATATTTATATCTGTCATAATAGTTCATTATAGAGCAAGAGCTGGTACTACTATTGCTAAATTTACCGTTCGCAGGCTATGCCATCACTGTCGCGGTCGAGCTTACTCTGATAGGCGCTATCTGAACGCTTAATGTCAAAGACTCCGGCGTCAAAAGCCTCAGTACAATTTTGAAATGTACGCCCAGTGCTAGGCTTACTAGCCGTCTGTTTGGCCACCTTTTGCTTGGATTCTTCAGTGGCAGCGGATGCAGGTTTTTGGGTTACTGAGCCGGCTGTCTCGCCGTTTGGTACCGTCTGTACGGGAGAGTATTTACCATTTTGGTCAAGCTGTGCAGGAGAGGTAGCAACAACACCAAAAGCTCCTGCCCATAAAATCACAAGTGCAAGCAGCCCTTTAGCCCATGGGCTTTTCTTAAAACCTTCCGGATCGTGCAAAAACCAAATGATGGCGCCAGCAATTGGGATAATTGGCAACAAAATAAACCACAAAATATAGCCAACTAAAATACGCCTACCTGAAGTCCAATTCTGGTATTTGTTTTTGGTTAATGGGAACCTGGCTAAAATCCAGGTCGCACCGCGCTGAAAAGCACCCGCATGAGCAATTTTGTCACGCTCAGCAGCTATTTTAGTGGATTCAACTGTGTCTGTTTTTGGTGATAAAGTTTCAGATTTGGCGGCCGTAACGGCCTTTTTACGTGTCGAGTTTGATTGTGTCATATAGTGCCTTTTATGCTTCCACAACTTCTGCATCTATAGCGTTCTTTTTGACTGATTCAATGCCCTTATCAGCGGTTGCTAGTGCGGGATACATTTCACTCTGGCCAACAACCTGACCATTCGTAGACTTTAGTACAAAGTAATGTTGGCCATTTTTTGCCGTCTTTACTTCAAATGCACCATCACGCGCACTATTTTTGCGGACTGATTCAATCCCATTTTGGGCAGCAGCCTTGGTTTCATAAACTTCACTATGCAAAATTGGTTCGTGGTTTCCCGCTAGCAAGTTAAAATGCCACTGAGAACCTTTTTGTGTTAACTTGAATTTTCCCATATACATGCTCCCTTAGTTGTATCTTCATTCTAGCAGAGAATGGTACTAATTGAAGGTTTATACAATTTTGCCAACTCTGATAATTGTAAAATGGTTGATTATAAGCCAAGTAAACTTATGGAATCACGGGTGTCATACTAGAAACCCTAATCTTCTTTTGTATCAACGGGTATACCTAAACGCAGCGCCTTATAGACGCTAACGAGCAGATGTATAGCACCATACCCAATAACTAAACTTATAATTATTGCTGCTGCGGAATCTAACCAATATAGACCATGGCGAAAAAAAATTATTCCTCCGACAATTGCAACACTTGCAGCCGAAAGTCCGTCAGATACTGTGTCCAAAAATACTGAGCGCATATGCAAATCCTCATTTCCTGCACCACGTCCTAGTAAAAATACACCAATGACCATTGCCAAAGTTGAAATGCTAGACACAATCAAGACTGGTAAGCCATGCACTTCTGGAGTGGCCGTTAATAAACGATGTATCGCTTGAATTAATACCACGATGGTAATACCTAAAAGCAGTATCCCGTTAATAAGGGCAACGTACGTTGGTGCTTGATGTTTTCCGTGTTTGTCTCGCAGATAGACAGCCAGGAGGCCAAGAATAATAGCAAAAGAATCTGCTATAAAGTCTCCGCCAGCTGCTAAAACGCCTAAAGAATGTGCGGTTACTCCAACAAATACCAAGCCGCTAATCATTAACACATTTATAGCGAGGAGTAGGGCTAATCGCTTTTGCTGACTCATAACTTTAGTATAAACGTATGTCTGCAGAAGTTTATAAAAACTGAGCTGATCTATTCTATAAGTCGTGCAACTTCAGACGGTTGTTCATAAATAATCTGATGAGAGCCTTCCAAAATACTGATATTTTTAAAACTGCGTAAAATATCGAGTTTGTCAAAGCCATATGGCACATCTTTATTGCCATAGATAAGCGTGACTGGCATGTGTAATTTTGTAAAATCTTTGACTACGCACTGGTTCTCAATGACATTATGCATAGACTGGGAATATGATTGCCAAGTGTGTAGAACGCTGTCTTGAGCGACAGTTTTGGAGAGATTATTAAGGTAATATGGAGCTAATCTTTTACTCACTGGACGCAGAATCCCACACCATACTGTGCATAAAATATGAGACGTCGGTCCATAAAATGCGAGCTTATTCAGCACCTTTGACTTAGTTATATCTTTACGAGCACTAGCAGCGTCTGCATATATCGGCATCCCAATTAGTACTAGCTTCTTAACTCTTTCAGGATGTGTAGTGGCAAGTCTTAAAGCCAATAACGCACCCATTGAATGCCCAATAATTGTTGTCTGTTTCAGGTTTAGGGAATCAAGTGTCTCAACAATGCTTTTGATGTGAGTTTCGTACGTATAGGCGGATGACTTAGGCATCGGAGATAGTCCAAAACCCAAAAGATCAAGAGCTATAAGCCTTTTATTAATAATATGCATCTTAAAGCTGTCCCAGTACCTGCCTGATGCCGCTATCCCATGGAGTAGTACAATCGGATCACCGCTGCCACTGTCTGTGTAATGCAACAACATTTTATTAGAATACATAACTGAGAGTAATTAATATATAGAACGCGGGATTTAACAAAGTTTACATATTTTGGACTTTTATGCTTTTAAGTAGTAAGTATTTTGTTCAATTTCATTAAGATGTTTAGATACTCTTAACAGTTATGTGTGAGATATATGACATACGACAAACCGTAGCCAAAGATATACTAATAAACATGAAATATACACCTACATTGGCATATGGACCCAGAGCAAAACAAGGGTGGATGTATGCCTATATGGCATTTCTGCGCAGTAAAGATGAGACGTTTTTACTTAAAATTGCGCCGGTACTATTACTACTAGGGACGCCAGAGTTAGTTGCTGCAACCTTAATCCCTGTTGTTGGAGAAATAGTAGATTTTGGGGGCATAAGTATTGCACTCTTTGTTGCTTTTAAAACCGTAGTAGCTGTGCGAAAATATAGAAAATAATAAGAAAGAGAATACATGAAACGTTATTCATGGGGTGGAATCATTTACATAATTATAGGAATTTTTATGGCTAGTACGCATGGCTACCTTTCCAGCCTTAACAGCGTATCCAATATCCTATCGGCATTATTAGCAGTATTGTTATGGCCGTTACTGCTGATTGGCGTCAGCTTGCATGTTACTTTATAGATAATTCATATCTATAAATGCAATGTTAGTAAGACCAATGTAGTGTCTAAATTATCTCGAAATAAAAGTTCTACATAATTTCAAGAACACAAAATGAGGTCATACACATAGTTTTCATGCATTGTTAGCACGTTTGTATTACTATAAAAAGTAATGAAACTCGCAATAATGAATCACCTCGAAAAAAAAGAGCCTATTTGGCATGTACAACTAGCTGTTCTGGCAGCTATTTTCCTACAGTTACTCTTAAGCAATAAGCTTGTCGTTGGACCGCGTTACTTTATTGTGGGCCTTGAAGTCTTGCTGCTCATAGCCCTTGCCGTTTTTGGCCCCTTTAAAAAAGACATATCTTTCCGTGTCCGCCGCACACTAGCTGTAACATTAATTGCTATTATTTCACTCTCCAACGTTACTTCTTTGGTTTTGGTTATAGACAGCTTGCTTACTAAAAGTGGCGTTACGGGCCGACAGCTTATTGTGTCTGGCCTGGCTATTTACCTAACTAACATCATCATTTTTGGGCTGTGGTACTGGGAGCTGGATAGCAACGGCGTACAAGGCCAATCGGCGGCAGTTAAACCAATTGATTTCTTATTCCCGCAAATGGGTCTTAAGCAAGCAGGCTCATGGAACCCGACGTTTTTTGACTACTTCTATATTTCAGTTACCAACGCTACTGCTTTTAGCCCAACCGACACGCTGCCCCTCACCCACCGAGCTAAATTGTTGATGACCTTGCAGTCTCTTACCTCATTAGTAACCGTAGCACTTGTAGCTGCACGGGCAGTGAATATTTTAGGCTAGCCTTGGCTATTTCGCCATTTAGCAATTTCGCCGTGATTGCCATTTTGTAAAACTTCTGGCACTCTCATACCTCTAAATTCGACGGGGCGCGTATACTGCGGGTATTCAATTGTTTTATCATCTTCTTGAAATGATTCAATTTCGGCCGAATGTTCTCCACCTAACACGCCAGGCAAAAGCCGTACAACGCTGTCAATTATGGTCATAGCCGGCAGCTCGCCTCCGGTAAGCACATAATTACCTACGCAAATTTGCTCGTCTACCCATGAGGTAATGCGCTCGTCATAACCCTCATAACGTGCGCAGACAATGATCATGCCACGCATATCGGCAGCTAAGCGCTTAGCGTCAGATTGCTTATAGATTTTGCCTCGTGGTGTAGGTAGTAAAACTAAAGCCTCTGTGTCATTCTTTTTTGCCGCTTCTATCGCGGCAATAACAGGCTCAGGTTTAAGCAACATACCATCACCGCCGCCATATGGCGTGTCGTCCACTGTACGCCTTGAACCTAGCCCAAACGTCCGTAAATCAATTGTGCTGTATTCCACTATCCCACGGTCCTGGGCCTTCCAGAGCATGCTGGCTCCCAAAACACCTGTGAACATCTCCGGAAATAATGTTATTACTTGAATTTTCATTAGATTTATTATATCATATTTTTCTATGGAAATTCAAGGCATGAACATTTTACTTTCTCCAAAAGATATACAGTATGCCTTATTTGGCTCAACAATTGTGGAACGACAGCATCCTGGCTTTACTAATTATATTGAACTTCTCAGATTAAGAGTCGAGGGGATGGTTCCACTAAGCACAGACTTAAACCAACACATTAAAGACCTACAAAACAATGTACCAAGTATTTCGATCCCTTACACTAAATCAATGGTTGAAATGTTTGCTTATGCAATCCAAGAAGGTACGAGCTTGGCTGAGAAAGACGCTGAGAAAGACTCTATGTTACTCGACAGCATTAAGGATACATTTACAGAAATGAGTGCGATAAATGCGGCCCGTTATGCCTCAGCTTCACGTAACAATAAAAAACGTAAATTTAAACTTATTCAAGGCGGCAAAAACGATGATAAAGATTAAATATCTAAATCGTCTAGGTCGTTCAGTTCTTCGCGAGTTTTAGTGAGCTTGTCACTGCTTGCTTTGTCGTCCCGGTCATCATCGTCAAGGTCAAGGTCGTCGCTCACGCTAGTCTTTGTAGCGGACTGCGTAGACCATGAATCGGTTGTATTATCTGACGATGAGTGCGTATTATCATCATCCGAAACAGCTGCATGACTATCGTCTGTGGAGCTGCCAGAGTCATCACGCGGTGGTCGTGGTTCGCCATTGTCAATAATTTTTAAGTTATAACGCGCTTCGTTTTTGGTGCCAAGCGCACGGAGCAAAGTTCGGAGTGACTGAGCTGTTGCACCCCGCTTACCAATAACTCGGCCAAGATCTTCGGGATCAACGGTTAATTCTAAAAGCACACCTTTTTCGTCAATTCGTCGGTCTATTTTGACCTCATCTGGATTGCCGACTAAAGATTTTACTATATATTCGATGAACTGTTGGTCAATGCTGCTCATGTGGTGGTCTCCCCTCAAGTTTCTGAATATATTATATAGAGCTGATCATAAAAACGCTATTGGCTAATTGAATATAAATGTTACACTTTTTCAGCAATGGCAGGTTTTGTTTCTTCTGTTGCAGCTTCTTCAGTAATTTCTGCAGATTTATCTTCTGTTTCTGCAACAGCTTCTTCTACTACTAGTGCTTCGGCTTCAACTGGTGTCTCTGCAACAACTTCGTCGGCAGCTACTTCGGAAACTGGCTCTGGAGTTTGGTTGCGGCGGAGCTTGTCTGAGTGCTTAATGGTCTTGGTGCGGTTAGCATCAACCTTTACCCAAGACGGAAGTGTAATGCCTTCTTTTTGCATGATCATGGCCATACGAGGTGACGGCTGTGCACCATTATTGAGATACTTTGTGGCCTGTTCTTTGTCGAGTACAACTACTTTTGTGTGTGGGTCATAGCTACCAAGTGCAGCAACAACATTACCGCTTGAAGGCGTACGACGAGACTCCTGGACGATTAAACGGAATTGGGCGTGACCTTTGCGACCAGTACGTTGCATGCGGATAGCGAGCATATGTATGAATTTCCTTTAACACACTTAGAGTTATAAAATAATCTCATACTATTTTACAGATATACGTCTCTGTTGTCAACTGGTCCTGATACTATAATTATGCATTTGCTCCCTAAGTAAATCTCCTTGTAGGTTTTGGCATAGATGATTTAGCCGCTGGAGACATGTTTACGCTTTTAAATCACTATGCCAAAACCTCCCACGAACATCAATTGTGCTGCATAGAGATCATTAAACCAACAAGATAAATGTTCGTGGGACTTTTAGGTACTAAATTTTTAAGCGTAAACACATCTCTAGCGGTAAAATTTCAGTACCTAAAAGGCCTAGGCATAACTCGTCGGAAGTAGTGAGTTAAAGACTTAGACAGCTTTTTCGAGTTTTTTGAGCGCAGCTTCGGCAGCAACTTGCTGGGCGGCCTGCTTTGAAGGGCCCTTACCGCTACCATAGATTTTGCCATCAACTTCTGCTGCTATGGTAAAGATTTTGTCATGATCGGGTCCAACCTCTTCTACCACCTTATAGACAGGCGTAAAGCCAAGTTGGCTCTGGGCAACTTCTTGTAAACGTGATTTTGAGTCAAGCCATGAACCACTGGAGAGTATCTCTGCGAAAGTCGTTAAAATTGCACTGTCAATTAAGCCCTTTGCCGCGTCATAGCCAAGATCAAGATAAACAGCTCCAATGACTGCTTCAAAGCAGTTTGCCATAATTTGAGCACGAGCACGGTCAGTGCCACGCTTTTCACCTCTAGAAAGTCGTAGAAGTGGTTCGTAGCCGAGTTTTACGGCAGCCGCACTAATACTCTCAGTCCGTACCAAAGAACTACGCCAGTTGGTTAAAATACCCTCTGGTTCAGAAAAGTTGCTATATAAATATTCCGTTACGACAAGCTCCAACACGGCGTCACCCAAGAATTCTAAGCGTTCGTTGTGCTCTGACACGGTCTTACGGTGTTCGTTTAAATAAGAGCGGTGAGTAAAAGCTGTTACAAGGTATTGGATATCATTGAATTCAAGCCCCAAAACATCTTTTGCAAACGCAATATACTGCGCATTATCCATCAGAGGCCCACTCCTTCTATTATTTCTTGTTCCAAATATGCCCTTTTCGCCCAAAAATTATCAAAATCCTTCGCACCATAACCAGCGTTATGCTTTGTCGCATTTTGTAGTTTTTGATCAAAAATCATCATATTTGATTCCAATAAATTATAGCAGCACTGGGCCTATAGTTTATCTTTCCTTATCTTCGCTAAAGCGACCAACATTAATTTACCGATATCTTCATACTCAATCTTATCAAGTGCTTCCTTACTATCCATCCATTTTACATCATTCATCCAATCTTCTGGTACCAACTTGTCACTATCGCCCTTAGCACGTACCAAAAAGATCTCCGTCGTCATAAGAACAAGGCTCTGAACTCGCCGGTAACGGAAATTTATCTTCCCTAGCCAGCTCAGTACATCCATTTCCTGCAATCCTGTCTCTTCAGAAATTTCGCGGGCAGCTGTTTCTTTAGATTGTTCACCTTCTTCGATATGACCTTTAGGGATGGTCCAACGATTCTTAGCATCCTGAATCAACAAGAACTCAACTGCACCTGTTGTTTCGTTATGACGAAATACCACTCCACCAGCGGTTGGTTCTCGGACAACTTCATTTATTGCCGGGCGACGCCGGTTAACAAAAGTCTTGATTCCTCGTATTGGTTTAGGTCTCTTCATGTTTGTAAACACCTGCTATTCTCTACTAAATGATACTTCCAAGTTATTACTTCTCTTTTGACTTAGCCTGTGGCGCCTCAGGTGTTTGCTGGCGGAGTAAGGTGCCAAGCACGCCGTTTATAAACTTTGAGCTATTGTCGCCACCAAATGCTTTGGCAAGTTCAACGGCTTCGTTTATGACCACCTTAGGTGGTACTTCTTTACTGTGAAGGAGCTCGTATGCACCCATACGCAGTATGACGCGGTCCATTCTGGCTATCTGATCTATTGGCCACTCTGGTGCGAGCGGTTGTAGTAAAACGTCGAGGTCAGCTGATTCCCCGCTGACACCAACCACTAAGTTTCTAATAAACGTAGTGTCGTCGATGGTCTCCCTATAACGCCCTACATTGCGCTCAAGCACTTCGTCGAGGTCAAACGAAGCATCGCCCGCCTCCAGGCGAAAATCCTGTTCGTACAACGTTTGTAACGCAACGATACGACCTAAGTGACGATTGGATGCCATAAAATTGTTAATTTCCGCTTATGGTACTTTACAAGTACTAGTATACCCTATTCAGACTGTGACGCACCGGCACTTTTGGACGTTTTGCTACCAAATTCTTTGCGAGTCGTAAAAGCTTTTACCGGTGAACGACCATTAACAGCTCGTGCCAGCTTGATTACAAGATGACTACGGCGCATGCCTGTCGCGCGGTGTGATGTTCGTTTCTTTGGCTTACCCATAATGAAACAACTCCTTCTTATCAAACTTAAGTTAGTTTATAAATTCTTATACATCATACCCGTTTTACATCTATAAAACAAGATGATAGTATTGCGTTTGGACAATATTCATGCGCTAATACTTGACATATTAAGTATAATAGCGTATAATAGTCACAATATGAATACATTTGATCAATTAGAATCGTTCACAATACCTGCAGATTTCAAATTAGCTCCGTTAGCTCCTACTGCTCGTATGCGTGTTTTTGTTGGAAAGGCATGGGGCGATTACTGGGGCGTCGATACTACTAGCCGATGCGTAAACAAGCGTAGGGGTGAAGTCATGCTTACGGCACTCGCCGCGAGCCTTGCAGTCATTGCGCTTGCATCATGCACTAAAGAAACAACCCCTACAGAAGCCTGTACTATTATGGTTCAGCCAGGTGATACGCTTGATGCTATTGCACATGGTCGTCAGAGCTTAGTGGCAGATTTATATGAAGCCAACGGTAACAGTGCGGCAATTACTCCTGGTGAGGTATTGCATTTGGATCAAAAGACCTGCTCTAATCTCGAATCTATCGGCGTTGTTGTCGCTACCACAACAAAAGACTAGACAACAAAATTAACCAATTTACCTGGTACATATATTGTTTTTGAAGGCTCACCAACAAGGTGGGCCTTTATTTTTTTATCTGTTTTAGCAGCTGCAATAACATCTTCCTTCGTGGCTTCTCGTGCAACGGAGATAGTTCCGCGTAGTTTGCCATTAACTTGTATGGCAACAGTCACCGTGTCTTCAATCAAATAGTTTTCATCTAAGATCGGCCAGTGGCCTTTATGCACACTGTCTTCATGCCCCATGTCATGCCACATCTGCTCGGTTGCATGCGGCGCAAACGGCCCCATCAACATGACGAGACTTTCAAGCGCAAAGCGCCATGATCCACTCTGACAAATGCCAGATTTTGCCTTAGCTTCATATAGCTCATTAGTTGCCTTCATCATGGTTGCAATGGCTGTGTTATATTTCTGGTCTTCGAGGTCTGCAGTCACTTTTTTAATTGCCGGATGAATAACTTTTAGTAACTCTTTCGTATCTATACCTATTTCGGATTCCACAAACCACTGGACCAGGTTCCAAACGCGGTTAATAAACCTATACGCACCTGGCACTCCTTGTGGATCCCATTTAATCCAAAGGTCAAGCGGAGCAGCAAACATTAAATATGTTCGGAGTGCATCGGCGCCGTAGCCTTGCTCAATAATTTCTAGCGGGTCAACACCATTACCTTTGCTCTTGCTAAACATCTCCCCGTTGGCAGCCGTAACCTTGCCATTAAACAGGAATTTTTTAAATGGTTCTGGGTTCTTTACCAAGCCCAATTTTGAAAAGAAGCGTGTAATAAAGCGCGCATATATCATATGGGCTGTGGCATGATCAGCTCCGTTATAAAAGTCGATGGGCATCCATTTGTTGGCAATGTCACTATCAAAAGCATGCGTTGTATTCTCGGGGCTCAAATAGCGCAGCATGTACCAGCTACTATCAATATATGTGTCTAATGTGTCTGTTTCACGCTCAGCTTCGCCGCCACACTGTGGGCACGGCACTTTAAGCCATTCTGTGGCCCGCGCCAAAGCACTGCGGCCGTCACCATTGGACTGGAAGTCAGTCAGCTCTGGCAAGACCACTGGCAACTGGTCGTCCGGCACAAGTACTTGGCCGCACCGGACACAGTGAATGATTGGGATTGGTGCACCCCAATATCGCTGCCTACTCACGCTCCAGTCACGAAGTTTATAATTCGTAACTTCTTTTCCAGCCCCAATATCTTGTAACTTTTTAAGTATTTTAGTCCTTGCATCAACAAAATTTATACCATCAAATTCTTCTGAGTTAGCAAGCATAAAGCTTTTTGGCGCTGCTTTTATATCAGCATAAGGTACAAATTCTTGCTGAGTCGTTGTATATACAATGTCTAAGCCAAACTTCTGAGCAAATTCAAAATCACGCTCATCTTCGCCGGGCACCGCCATAATGGCTCCCGTTCCGTATCCAATTAATACATAATCAGCAATCCAAATAGGTATTGGTCTGCCATTAGCAGGATTGATAGCGTATGAACCAGTAAAGACACCTGTTTTTACTTTTTCCGCTTGGCGTTCTAACTCAGACTTCTTTTGAGTTACTTTTATATATTCCTCAACTTCCGATAAATGCTCAGCGTCTGTAAGCCCTGGGACCAAGTCATGCTCTGGGGCAAGCACCAAAAATGTTGCACCATATATCGTATCGTGGGCGGTACTAAAAACAGTTACTGACTCGTGAGCATCTTGGACATTGAATGTAATCTCTGCGCCTGTGCTCTTGCCAATCCAGTTCTTCTGAGCTAGTTTGACACTCTCCGTCCAGTCCAATGCGTCGGTAGCTTCTAATAGTTCATCGGCATAATCAGTGATCTTAAAGAACCACTGCTTAA
>JAYTSU010000040.1:0-13323 GCA_043745485.1 Candidatus Saccharimonadota bacterium | reverse complement strand
CCTTCTTCATCGTTTTCGAATTCGACGAAGCCAAAGCCCTTACTGCGGCCAGTATCGCGGTCTTTGACCACAACAGCTGATGCAACAGTACCGTGAGCAGCGAACACATCCTTCATCTCGTCATCAGTTGTCGAGAATGGGAGGCCGCCTACAAATAGTTTGTACATGTATAGTTTTTCCTTGATTGTTAAACAGTCAGGTCGACCACTTTTCCGTCTCTTGTGCCCTCGTACGTTGACTCTCTTGTTTACACAATCAAGGCGAACCGTTTTGAACTCTGATGAACAGATCAGTACCTGTACCTAATAGTAAAGCACGAACGACCGTTTTATGCAATGCAAACCTTAGAATATCAACAGGGGTGTAGACAATAAATATTATATATATACTTGACAAAAGCACAAGCATAATGTATAGTTAAGCTTGTCATTAACAAAATAAAAAATGGCAAAACAAAATGAAACTAAAACAAAATAGAAAGCGAAAAAACAAAATGTCATTACTCACGCAATTAGCGTACGAATTTTTACCAACCACCGATAGTCAATTTGCAGCTATTGACTGCGATATCGCAAAGTTATAAATAGCTCAACGCTAAAGCTAAAACCACATCTGCACAGGTGTGGTTTTTAGTAATATGTATCACTTTCGTCGAATCATAAATTGTGGGATAATTTTTTTATGAGAGAACGAGCCAACTTAGGTGATGGTAAAATACGTGGCTTTGATTTTGTGCCTGATTTTATCAGTGAATCGGTAGCAGCTGTTGATTTTGCGTATCTAAAAAAAATTGGCATCCGAGCGTGTTTGATTGATCTTGATGGAACGGTAGTGAGCCGCAGTACCTTTGCAGTAGATAAAAAAATTGGCGACTCGTTACAAGCATCAGGAATAAAAATATACATTGCTACCAATCGGCCAAAAAGCAGGTCGTTAAAAACACTCAAAGAAGACCTACATGCTCACGGAGTCATTCATCCACATGGATTTTTTGGAAAACCATCTAAGCGTTATTATTTGAGTGCTTTGAAGGAGCTAAACCTCGAACCTTACGAAGTAGTGATGATAGGGGATCGGTATATCCAAGATATGTTGGGCGCTAACAGGGCAGGGATATATTCATTGCTCGTTTATAAACTTGGGCCCAATCACGGTTCGATAGATCGTTTTATATCAGAAAAAGAAAAGAAATTTACTAATTCTCTACTACCGAAGTATCGGAATACAAGTCCTTAAATAAGCTGTTTTTTAGTAATGTATTTGTAGGCTAAGAGACTAAATGGAATTGGTAGCCAGAATGTTGCGAGTCTGTAGACGATAACGGTAGAAAACGCTGCTTCTCTGCCGGCACCAAGCGCCACCATAGTTGCGATCATCGCAGCCTCCAGCGGGCCGAGGCCGCCAGGAGTTGGGACAGCACTTTTTGCAATGACTGCTGTTGCATAGATGAATATGGCGGAAGTGATGCCTAGTTGGACACCGAGGACACGGAAGGAAGCATATAAACATGCAATGTAGCTTAGGGTAACTGCGAATGATGACAAGGCAGCAAGTACAAGTTCACGTGATGGAGTTGAGACGTCACGTATGCTTGAAATAAATCGGAGCAGCTTCTCAAAGAGCCATTTCCGAACAGATGAAATAGTCGCGAGCACAATAGTAACAATCAGCATAACTATCGCGAACATAACAAAGTACGCGAGGCGAAACTTAATATGAATAAGCTTCGACAATCCTTGTCCGCTTAAAAACAAGAAAAGTGCGAGCGGGATGCTAAACATTATAAAACCAATCACTCCTTGGGCTGCAATCACTGCAGTTGCGTCGGCTGGATCCATACCTGCGCGCGTTAAGTATTTTGCATTTAAGCTAGTACCACCAATGCCGCCCGGGAGAATCTTACTCATAAAAGACGCAGCCAGTTGTACCATTGAGGCGGGAAAAATATTGAGTGGAACTTGCGCCAGTGATACATAAATAAAGCCCGTAAACACATAGGTTAAGAGTGAGGCAATCCCGAGAGGGATCAGCCATAAAAGGTGCGTGAGGTGTATCGAACCAAATGCGTATTTGAAGCTACCAAATTGGGGAGCAATGATATAAATAAAAACAGCAAGGAGCCCGATATTTAGTATTTTTTTACTATTTATTCGCTCAATATTGGCAACTTGAATGTCATCTTTAATGCGAAGTTTATCTTTTAATGCATCACGCAGTTCTGCTAGTAGGCCTTTGTTTTGTTTGAGTTGCTTGGTGGTAGCACCACTAAATACAGCTTTTTGTAAGTAGGGCAGGGCTCTTTTTAAATACGTATGGTCAGTAGATTTGTAAGCTGCATCTACTGTACGCTCAACACCAACAACGAGGCTCATGGACATGAGTAGTTCGGCAATGTCCATGTATTGGCGTTGTTTGTTGGCAGAAACTTCGGCAAATCCAAAATCTATAATCCAGGCCTGGCCAGACGTGTCTATCATCAAGTTTGCAGCACGCAGGTCACGGTGAGCAATATTAGCGGAATGGAGTTTGGACACTTGCTTCCAGGCATCTACTAACGATTCTTGTTTGAGCCGTCCATGTTCTGAAAGCGGCTTGGCTTCGATCTTTTCTTGCAGTAGGAGCCACGAGCTACCGTAGTGGAGAAGGTCGAGAATTTTAGTCACACGGACACCTGCTTGACGTGCCCAAAGCATGGCAAATGACTCTATCTCAATATTGCGCCGACTATTTGTGTATGGTTCCTCTGCCTGGAGGTTTTTATAGCGGAAAAAGCGGAATATTTTAAACAGCCAGTCTGCCGCGTGTTCTTGGACTCCAAAAAGTTTACCAAAATATTTTTGCCCGTTTGCTAGTGTCATGAATAGTGGCTTAGAACCACGCGCATCAACATTGGCGAAGCTCAATGACTTAACGTCATAGCCCTTTTTAGTTAAGAAACTTTGTAGTTTCCTAATAGACAAACCTTTTCTTGAAACACCAAACAATAACATCGAAACAGATGCGGTGAAGGCACCCAGTGCCCAACCGCCGACAACATCAAGCGGAAAGTGTGCGCCCAAATACATACGACTTATGCCGACTAGCAAGACGATGAGCAGGATATATTTACGGTATTTTTTTGGAACTTGGTAATACAGCACCGTTGCGCAAGCAGCAGAAAAAGTAGCATGACCAGATGGGAAACCATTGCCAGAAAAGATTTCGCCTTTGAATATATTTACATTATGTAACAAGGCGAGTGGTCGACCACGTCCAAAATAGCCTTTGCCCACTTTTGCAAGTAACCAAGCGATAAAACCTGTCCAAAACACCGTAAATGCAGCGCGTCTATTAACAAGATACCAACCAACTGCCATCCAAAATAATAGACCTCCTAAACCACCAAATTGGGTAATTCCCAGCATCACACCATGCAATACTTGCGGTAAGCCATTAAAAAAATTAAAAATCGGTCTTTCGACACTGTCAAACAGACCCTTACTTAAAACCTGTAGGCTGCATAACAGTAAGAGTGTGCCTGAACCAATGAGTACAAAGACATAGCGCGGATCACGCTCTTGCTTGCTAAAGTAACTCATGAATGATTGTAAGGAAGGTTTTGTCATTTATAATTTCTGAGTTATAAAAATGGTAGCGATGACAAGATTCGAACTTGTGACCCCAGGCTTATGAGTCCTGTGCTCTAACCAACTGAGCTACATCGCCGTAAAATAACTCGCCAATTGTAGCATCTTTCGTATCTGTTAGCTAGAGCTCTAGGTCGGATTCGTCCTCAATCTCGTGACCAATGATTTCTTCGATAAGGTCCTCGATGGTGACAATGCCAATAATCTCGTCATTGCGCTCAACAGGCATCAGGTGCGTGTGGGCACCTATAAATTTTCTAAACATAGTATCAAGTGCGGTCATACTGCCGACAGTCTCAGTAACTTTAAGCGGAAGTTCTTCGACCCTATAGCTATGCTCGTCAAAGTCGATATCGACGAGGTCTTTCATGAGCAGTACGCCGTACGCTTCGGTTCGGTCTTTGTTTAAAATCGGGATGCGGCTCCAGTTTTCCTCTTTAATCTCATCAATTTTTGCTGCGTCAATGACTGTTTCGAGCGTCATCCAATAGACATCGTTTATGCTTGTCGTTATATCACGTACCCGTTTGCTACTCAGGCTCAATGCACCGCGCATAATCTCAACTTCATCTTCATCGAGCTCGCTGTTAGTAGACGCGATATGGTCAGAAATAATCATCCCGAGTTCACGGCGTGAATGGAGCTTGGCTAGTTCGGGTCCAAAAACCTCGTCGAGAAGCATCTGAAGTGGCTTTGATACGGGGTAGGTGATTATATTCATGATGCGCAGGACTCCGGCCAGTCGTGAGGTGATTTTTAAAGCTTGTTTTAGAAAAAATGCTTGTGGTAATATTTCGCCAAACACAACTATAAGCAACGTACTTGCAAAGCCTGCAATAAGACCGTTGAAGCGATGTTCTAGTACTAGTGATGTAGCGGATATTACAGCAACGTTTGTAAGCAAAATGCTCGCAAGGCTTAAGTGGCTGTTTCGGCGGAGTGGTAACACGCGTTTAGCTGCTTTATTTCCATGACGAGCTTTGCGCTCAAGATCCGAAACATCAAGCGACATAAGAGAGATATTAAGACCAGAGCAAATAGCAGACATAGTTATAAACGCCACTACTTCTAACACTGTGAGAACAATTTCCATATAGGGATCGATTATAGCATAAATTACAACTTATGAAGGAGAGTACGGAAAATATTCTGACAGGATATTGATTGAGTAGAACAAGGCTTTAAAGTTCCAGGCTGGTAGAATAATAATAGTGAATATAGTTAAAACAATCAGAATTGCACCAGGGCACTACGTTGCTGCAATAAGCGGTGGTGTTGACTCTATGACCTTGCTGGATATTTTAAGGCAGATACCAGCTGTTACTATAACGGTTGCTCATTTCGATCACGGAATACGACCAGACTCGCGTGCGGACAGGCTTTTAGTTGCAGCAGCAGCAAAGCGCTACAAAATACCGTTTGTATACGCCGAGGGGAACTTAGGTACTGCAACAAGTGAAGATACTGCTCGGAAGGCTCGCTATGATTTTTTACGCAGCGTCAAAAAAAACACCAAAGCTGACGGGATTATTACCGCACATCATTTTGATGACGTTTTAGAAACAGTAACGCATAACTTATTTCGGGGAACCGGTCGCAAGGGCATGAGTTCGCTCAAATCTATTGATGGAATCATCCGGCCGCTTTTACATCTGCCAAAACAGCACCTTACAGAATACGCTCTAAAGAATAATTTACTTTGGCACGAAGACACCACCAATCTTGACTTACGGATCCGACGTAATTATATAAGACGCCAAGTGTTGCAGCGTGTACGGGAATTATCTCCAGAAAAATTTGAACAGCTAAAACAAATTACTCGCCGGCAAGCTGATCTGAACCACGCAATTGACAATGAACTGCGTACTATTTTACATATGCAGCCAGACACTGCATCGCTTCATCGTAATGACGTCGCTATGTTGCCGCACGCTGTTGCGAGAGAGCTGGTAGGAGAATGGCTCAGGACTAACGGAAAGCGTGAATTTGACAGACGACATCTAGAAAAGGCTACAATCGCAATAAAAACTGCCCGGCCCAAAACAATGTTGGTTCTCGATAAAAACTATCACATTGCGTTCAGCAAAAAAACTGCCCGCCTTATTAATGTGTAGTGGTTTTAGCTTGTTTTCTATACGAGTGCCAATTCTATCTGTATAATGAATTGTACTTAGGCAAGGAAAATTATGGACAACAAACCGTTTAAACCGACTGGGAAAAATAATAATCGCCGAAAAGGCCTCAAGAATTTTGGCTTCATTGCGATACTTGTGTTAATAGGCGCAGTTATTTATGCAGGCTATAACCAGCCCAGCACATTAAAAAATGTTGCACTGAGTGATGTAGTTCAGAGTGCCAACGCCGGCAAGTACTCGCGCATTGTCGTAAGTGGTAGCAACCTAGAGATTACTGAAAAAGGTCAGACTAAGGCTACTCTCAGCAGCCAAAAGGACCCAAATGAAAGTTTAGTAAAAGATGACGGGTTGGACCAAAGCAAAGTTACCGTGGAATATAAGAAAGCATCAGAGGCGGGTAGCCTATGGGCTAATGCTGCAATAACCATACTGTTGCCAATCATATTGTTCGGTGCACTGTTCTTCTTTGTAATTAGGGGTGCTCAAGGCCAGGGCAATCAAGCCATGAGCTTTGGTAAAAGTAAGGCTCGTCTCTATGGAAACGAAAAAGATAAGGTAATGTTTAAAGACATTGCGGGCAGCGATGAAGCCAAGCAAGATCTTCAGGAAGTAGTGGAGTTTTTAAAATTCCCAAAGAAGTTTGAGTCTGTCGGTGCCAAAATCCCAAAGGGAGTTTTGTTGATTGGCCCTCCTGGTACTGGTAAAACAATGCTCGCCCGT
The DNA here is from genome assembly GCA_043745485.1 of Candidatus Saccharimonadota bacterium. Classification (GTDB taxonomy): domain Bacteria; phylum Patescibacteriota; class Saccharimonadia; order Saccharimonadales; family JACDBH01; genus RYN-417. The sequence goes on along the minus strand of JAYTSU010000040.1, from coordinate 6,842 downwards.
GCAGTAGCTGGCGAAGCAAACACGCCATTTTTTAGTATTTCAGGTTCTGAATTTGTCGAAATGTTTGTTGGTGTTGGTGCATCACGCGTGCGCGATTTGTTTGCCAAGGCAAAAAAGAATTCGCCATGCATTATTTTCGTTGATGAAATTGACGCTGTTGGTCGTCGTCGTGGCAGTGGCATGGGTGGTGGTCATGACGAGCGCGAGCAGACGCTTAACCAAATTCTGGTTGAGATGGATGGCTTTGAACAAGGTACAAATGTTATTGTGCTTGCTGCTACAAACCGCTCAGATGTTTTGGATCCAGCTTTGCTCCGCCCGGGACGCTTTGACCGCCGTGTAAATATTGGTCTGCCAGATAGAAAAGACCGCGAAGCAATCTTAAAAATTCACTTTGCTAAGAAGCCGCTTGCCAATAATGTTGACCTTGATGCATTGGCCGCAAAGTCTGCAGGCAGTAGCGGTGCCGACCTTGGAAACATCGCAAATGAAGCCGCTATCTTAGCTGCACGAGAAAATAGACATGAAATCAGCCAGGCCGATGTAACAGGCGCATTTGAAAAAGTTGCTATTGGGCCGGAGCGTAAGAGCAAAATTATGTCAGAGAAAGAAAAAGAAATGACTGCTTATCATGAAGCAGGCCATGCCATCGTTGGGCATGTGCTGCCAGACAGCGACATGGTTCATAAAGTAACTATAATCCCTCGTGGTGGGACAGGTGGCGTCACATGGTTTATACCGCCGGAAGATAAGAGTTATCACAGCATCATTGAATACAAGGATATCTTAGCGCGAATGTTGGGCGGTCGTATTGCTGAAGAAGTAAAATATGGCGCTGAGCGCGTTACTACCGGTGCAGGATCTGACCTCCAGAAGGCGGCTGAACTTGCCCGCGAGATGGTCGTGAACCAAGGTATGGGTAAGAAGCTTCGCAACCAAGTTTTCCACGTTGAAGAAGGCATGATGATTGAGCGCATGGTCCAAGAACGCACCTATTCTGACGAAACTGCCAAGGTCATTGATGACGAAGTTGAGAGTCTCATATCAGAAGCCGCCACGCGCGCTCGTGAAGTCATTAAAGCAAACCTAAAGAAGCTTGATGCGCTCAAAGATGTGTTGCTAGAAAAAGAAACTGTCGAAGCAGAAGAAGTGATTGCAATCCTTAAAGATTCACATATGCCACGTGTAGCTGCGCTGTATTAGATTATCCTTTGGGATAAGAAGATAGGGGACTAATGTGCTAATAGTTTGGTACCATTGTCAGCAGGGTGAACATAAAAAAACCATCGTCATTATTTAATAATAGCCGTTTTTATGTAACGTCCTTGTCTGTATGTCTTGGCGTATTCATATTCTTCCTATTAGAGTTTTTGATTATCAACGAACGGGTTCGAAACATCCGCTTACAGCAAATCTATGGCCTTGTTGCCATATTGTATTGGTATTTTGTTTTATTGATGTCTGCAACCGCGAAAGTAGTTGGTAAAAAAACGTGGCTACCTGCAGTGTTGTTCACACGCAGAGCTCTTGGCTTTATGGTGGCCTTTTTTGCGCTTCTCCATGCAATTATATCTTTCTACGCACAACTTGGTGGTCTTAAGGGAGTAATGCACTTGCCAGTGGAATTCCGCTGGTCATTAATACTTGGGCTTATGGCACTGATTGTCTTATTGATTATGGCTAGCTTATCAATTGATAAAATAGTAAAAATCAGCCGGTTCAAGCATTGGAAGGTACTGTCTCGAATAAGCTATATTGCTGGTATATTAACGATTCTACATGTCTGGATTATCGGCACGCATCTTTCATCAGCACTTATCCAATTTGCCGCACTTCAGGCTCTCGTGGTCTTGTTTGGCTTGGAATCATGGCGTCTAGCCTTAGCATTTCGGGAAAAAGGCAGTGGCAAGACCAGGGCAATAATTATTGGCGTTTTAACATGGCTCATACTATCATTTGGGCTTGTTGCAATGAAGTTATTCGTAATTAGCTATAGTAAAATGCACGCGTCTCATCACGAAGTGTCTGAAGAGCTTATCCATGAGCATTAGATTTAAAATAATTATCACTAGCATTGTTTTTGGAGCTATAGCACTAATGCCTTATTCAGCGATGGCCCATACTCTTGTTAAAGACAGCACCAATACTGTCGGGGCAATTTATCATATAACGCCAGAAGATGATCCAATAGCTGGTAAAACGACTGCTATTTATTTTGAAGTAGAGTCAAAAATTGACTTAAATACTTCAACCGTCAACTTGATGATCAGCAGTCGCACAAGTGGTTTCAAGCAAGATATTCCTGTCAAAATACACGACCATACTGTCTCAGCACTATTCAATTTCCCCGTGCGAGAACTTTATTTTCTAAGACTCAGTATTGTGTCAAATGATGCAGTGCATAAAGAAATGACATTTACCTCATCACAACAAGTTACGCATAGTGCTAATGATGAACATTCAGATGCCATAGCTCCCGCATGGGCGAAGGCTGGACTTACTGTGACTATATTGGCAACTATCTTCCTATTTGGCCTTGGTTATAAGCGTTGGCACTTGATTAGACAACAAAGTAAGTAATACGCCCTCTTGTCGCTTTAAACGAGTAAAAACTATTTACTAAACAGACCAAGTAAGAGAAATAAATCGTCGGCATCTACTTTCCCATTATTGGAACAGTCACCTTTAGTATTGATTGAAACTGTCTTATTGAAGTTCGCAAGCAGCATAGCCAGGTCGCTGGTGTCAACGACTGTGTCGCTATTAAAATTACAATTCTTATCAGATGTATGTGTATTGTTGATGATAACGTTGACGGTTACGCTTGTAGTGTTGTTAGCGCCATCAAAGGCTGTTGCCGTTATACGGTGAGCAGCATTGCTAAGCTTTTTGGTATTAAGTACAAAGTCGTATGGAACCTGCGTACTGGTTGCTATGATCCTGCCTTCGTCAACGCTAAATTCAACTTTCCTAACACCCTCAACATCACGTGCGTTGACACTCACGGTATAGTTGTTGCCGATAGTCGTAGTATTAAACGGCGCAGTTATGACTATCGAAGGAGCCAAAGTGTCGGTGTCATTTATTGAAGTAGCACGCCCAGTACTGTAAGTCTTACTATTAGTCGTATTTGACAGGGAGTTACTGGATCTTTTTACAACGCCAGTAGTTGTTGCACTGGTTACTATAAGAGTATAGACGCCAATGGCTGCAAGAACACCGACGTATAGTAGTATGAGTTTTTTAGTGTGTCGTACCTCTGTTTGTATGTATTTTGAGTCTTCAATATGACTATTAATAGCGGACAAGCCAGGAACGCCACTGAATATGATAAGCAGAGCAGTGCACATGAGTACCACTATAGCTAATCCGCTAAGCACATATACTTTGGTGTGGGTGGTTGAGCGTTTTATCGCTGGCTTAATTCCTAATGGTTGTAAGGGGGCTGATGGTCTAGCGTCTTCTGAAGCTACTTGTCCTAATGTACTGACCGGGCTACTCTTGGTTACCGTATGAGTTCTATCAGTGAGAGACGGTTGTTCCTTGGAAATATTCGATGTTGCGGTAAGAGAGTTTAGCGTCAGTGTGACACCACTTGTTCCAGCAAGGATGTTACTATAGTTACCGTTTGTAGTGGTTGTCGCAGTGTCTTTTATATATGATTTTGCAGTATCAAAACTTATGGTAGCCGTAGTTCCAGACTGTTTTGCTTGAAATGTCACTACTGCTAAAGAAAATGTGCCAGATGCAGGGTTTACCGTCTTTGCGTTCGGGCTAAAGGCAAATCTACTTATCTGGGCCTGGCCAACGCTACAGTCAGTACTACTTCCAGGAGTTACTGAGGGCAAAGTAGACGACGATGAATCAGTATTTATAAGGGTCAATTTGGATGTGTCATACATTAAGCAGGCCTGCGCAGCAGTGATTTGGTTAGTCCCTGCATCGACTTGAATAGTTAGGGATATGGTTGAACCATTAGCAACAGTACTTGTAGGTGTTGCTATCTTCATAGTAACTGGTGCGGCTGCAAGCGATATTGGACTTAAGCTCGCGGCTGTATATATAAGTAATAAAGCGACGCAGGAAAATAGCCAAGCGATTTTCGAAGTAAATCTATGTAATCCATGCGGTGTATTTTTCATTTTCTCCCAAAAACTTTGAGTCAATTTATATCTGTTAATTATAAAGACTGAAATGCTTATGTCAAAGAAGAATAAGTAAACTGTCAAAAAGGATACAAAAGCTGCTAAATCTACGCATAAATAATCTATACTAGCTATGTACTATGAAAAACCGTTTTTTTGATAAGGCAAATAAGAAAATATCGCTGGGTAATGCAGCGGCGCTGTTGGTCATTGCTGCTTTGACAGGTCAGGTTCTTGGTTTTTTGCGCGTTAAATTAGTCAACGCTAACTTTTCACAATTTGGTGGCCAAAGTACTGATGCCTTTTTTGCTGCATTCAAAATTCCTGACTTTTTTTTCTACACTATTGCGGCAGGAGCCCTCGGAGTAGCTTTTATTCCGATTCTAGCAGACCACCTCGAAAATAATGACAACAAGGGTGCATGGGAACTTGCAACGAGTCTTCTTAATATGTTGGCAATAGTCATGGCACTAGTAGGTGTGATTATCTTGGTATTTGCAGTACCGCTTGTACACCTGGTTGCACCGGGCTTATCACCTGACCAGAGACACAACGCCGTGATAATCATGAGGTTCATCGCCTTTAACCCATTTTTATTTACTATCTCAGGTATTTTGACCGCGGTACAGCAGACCTTTGGACGCTTTTTCTTCTATGCTATTGCACCGCTGTTCTATAACGTTGCTATCATAGCCAGCATATTTGTATTTCGCGACAATATCGGCATCGTTGGCCTTGGTATCGGTGCTTTCATTGGAGCAATATTGCAGCTACTCATAGTGCTCTTTGGTTTAGGTGGTTTAAACTTCGCTTTTCATAATAGAATTAATTTCAAGAATCCCGACTTTAAACGAATACTTCGTCAGTTGCCACCGCGTTCCATCGACCAAGGCATTGATTCAATCAACAGTATTGTCGAGACAAATTTTGGAAGTCGTTTAGGTGCAGGAAGCATCAGTTATTACGAGAATGCTTATACGTTACACACAGTGCCAATTCAGCTTATTGGTACCACAATTGCCACTGCAGCCTTTCCGCGCCTTACGGCCCGTCTGAGCCAAGGACGTCCTGACCTGTTTCGTCAAGATTTCCTCAAGATTTTACGGGCAATGATTTGGATCACTATCCCAATGGTAATTATTTCCTTTTTTGGACGTGGCTATCTTGCTCGAATGATCTTTACGAGAGGCTCAGGCGAAATTACTGCCATTTTTGGATTTTTATGTGGCGCTATTTTTTTCCGGATTATTTATGCTATTATTTCACGTTATTTTTATGCCCAAAAGGACACCTGGACGCCGCTGGGAGTTTCTATCTTTGCGATTGCGCTCAATATTGTGCTGGCGTGGCAGCTGTCAAAGCCGGAACGCTATGGCATCGCAGGGCTTGCCCTTGCACAGACTATTGTTGCGGCAGCCGAAGTAATCGTTTTATTTACAGTGATGCTTATCAAAGATCATAAGCTGTTTGACATGCGTTTTTGGGGTGGACTATGGCGAATATTGTCAGTTACTGGCTTTAGCGTTGTGGCAACCTATTTAACGGTTCAAATATTCCCACTACGCCTCGTCGATAAAGGTATTATTACACTCGGTTTTAAGCTTGGCCTTATTACATTTGTTACTATGAGCGTACACCTCGGTTTATCATCCTTGTTTAGTCTTGAAGAAGCTATTCCCGTAATCGCTAAGATGCGAAGAATAGGGAAGTTCATTCTCCGACCAGTACGCGTAGAGTGGTAACAGGGGTCATAATCTGTTATAATAGATAGCAATGAATCAAGATCACATTCGGAACTTCTGTATTATTGCGCATATCGACCACGGTAAATCCACTCTTGCCGACCGTTTGCTTGAGTTGACTGGTACTATCCTTAAGCGGGATATGAAGGCGCAGCTACTCGATAGAATGGATCTGGAGCGCGAGCGTGGTATTACTATCAAATTAGCTCCAGTGAGAATGAGATATAAGGAATATGAGTTAAATCTTATAGACACACCAGGACACGTGGACTTTAGCTATGAAGTTTCTCGTAGTCTTGAGGCCTGTGAAGGAGCAATCTTGGTCGTTGACGCAAGTCAGGGCATACAAGCTCAGACGCTTGCAAACGTCTACTTGGCAATGGCTGCTGATCTGACGATTATCCCAGTTCTCAACAAAATAGACCTGCCGGCAGCAGACGTGGAGCGAGTGAGTGGTGAAGTTATGAGCCTGCTTGGCTGTAAAAAAGAAGATATCTTGCTCATTAGTGCCAAAACAGGCATGGGCGTTGATACGGTACTTGAATCTGTCGTTAAGCTTGTACCGGCGCCTAAAGGCACTGCCGATGCACCAACGCGGGCGCTCATTTTTGACAGTTATTACGATGATTATCGAGGGGTTATTCTATACGTCCGCGTTTTTGATGGCAAGATTACTAAAAGTGATCATATTCATATGATTTCCGCTAATTCAAATGGTTTGGCGCTGGAAGTTGGCAGCCTCAACCCAAATCTTTCGCCGTCCTCGGTACTCAAGGCCGGTGAAATTGGTTATGTAGTCACAAACCTCAAGAGTACCCGCGAGGCAAAAGTTGGTGACACAGTAACACTTTCTAAATTGGCTGCTACGCAAGCACTTCCAGGCTATAAGGATGTTCGGCCATTTGTGTATGCCGGGCTGTTCCCGGATAGTAACGAAAACTACAACGTCCTCAAA
>JAYTSU010000039.1:0-13423 GCA_043745485.1 Candidatus Saccharimonadota bacterium | reverse complement strand
TAGCGCATATCTTGAGTACTACAATACGGAGAGAGTACACTTAGGCATACAGTTGCTGACGCCTATGCAGATGTTGCAAAGGTCTTGAGTTCTATACGCAGTACTTATAATCAGGCTTAAGATATACGTACGGCTATGAGCTCGGCGTTCAAACGAGAATCTTCACCCATACCATAATATTCATAAGAAGGAGTGGCGTTGTTGACAAGCATACTGTAGAGAATTGTCCTAAGGCGTAGGAACAAGTTGGATTGTTTGGCAATAATACGTTCACGCGCCACGCTAATAATCCAGTCTTTCATATTATCGTTCGGCGTTAAGTGCTGGTTGCTGGCGATGTCACGGATGACTTTTTCGACATCGGGTTGCTCCAAAAATCCAAAAGCTGCGGAGATTGACAATAGGCTGGCACCTTTTTCGTGGTCATTTTCAAACTCGGTTATACTATAGCGTTCATCATCGCTAACATACGGTGCTCTGGTGCGCATAACGGTCAGGTTAATAATATGTTCAGGCAATGTGTGGTAGCGGTTAATAAACAACTCTAGTAATGGAGGGACCTTGTCAGTAAGCTTTGTCGCATGGTGATTGGTTAAAATAAGTAAGCTGCGTTCCGAGGAATGACTCTGATGTTGTTTAAGTTCAAGGGCATCGGCCATTGTGATGGTCGAAAGGTCGTCCAGTGTAGCATTCCAGTACCTTTTGCCCCAGCGCCACGTAACCATGATTATATAAAGTACAACGCCGATTGTTAGTGGTACGTAACCGCCTTCGAGGAACTTGAGGCTATTGGCGGTTAAAAATAACGAGTCAAGAGTGAGGAGCGGAACAAATAGTGCGATGCTAGCGATCTTTGACCACTTCCAAAGGTTCCGGGCGATGAGAACCATACTGAGCGTGGTTATGACCATCACACCAGATACGGCGAGGCCGTAGGCGCTGGCGAGACGAGCGCTACTGCCAAATACTATAACCAGGAGGACGCAGCCAACGTAAAGCGACCAGTTAACAAACGAGATGTATATCTGGCCGGCATGGTGCTCGTGCGTGTGCTGGACGCGCAGGCGAGGCAAGAGTCCAAGGTTGACACCTTGGGCAGCCAGGCTAAAGGCGCCAGAAATCAAAGCCTGGCTGGCGATAACAGTAGCTAAGCTGGCTAATAAAACCATCGGCAATAAGATGCTTGACGGCACTAAGCTATAAAATAAGTTGCCGCCAATGACGGGCTCGCCCCGTAGCAAAAATGCCCCTTGACCTAGGTAGTTCAGCATAAGACATGGCATGACAACTGCAAACCAACTCAAACGTATTGGCAAACGCCCAAAGTGCCCCATATCGGCATACAGTGCTTCGCCACCGGTTATAACCAGCATGACAGAGCCGAGTATAACCAGCAACTTAGCGAAGGGAAACAGCGTAAAAGCGTGGACGGCATAGTTTGGATTAAAAGCTTTTAAAATGCCCGGTGCCACCCAAACTTGCCGTGCGCCTAAAAGTGCAATAGACACAAACCATATGAATATAACCGGCCCAAACAGTTTGCCAATTCTTCTTGTACCACGTGATTGGATAGCAAAAAGGCCAGTTAAAATGGTGAGCGTAATGGGGATAATAAACGGTGAGAGGCCAGGGCTGACGACTTTAAGACCTTCTACTGCCGAAAGGACGCTAATGGCAGGGGTAATAATGCCATCCCCAAACAGTAGCCCAGCAGCGATGATGAGTAGCGATGAAACAGCTAAAATAATTTTGGTTTCCTGCTCTTTTAGCAGTGCAAACAACGCAAACACACCGCCTTCACCCTTGTTATCTGCTTTTAACACCCAAAAGATGTATTTAAAAGCCACAACTATAATCAGCGACCACAGCACCAACGATATAAGGCTTAGAATATTATTAGTCGACTGTGCGGGGTGCGCATGTCCAAAAAAGATCTCATTCACCGCATACAGTGGGCTCGTACCTATATCGCCGTAAACAATACCCAGAGCTCCTACAGATAGGCCGAACAAACCCGCTCGTGATTGGTTGCGTACACGTGATGACATAGCTATAGAGTACCTGCAGTGATAACGTTTATGCAAAATATACTACTAAAACGTCTGGCACCCTGGCAATAGCGCTGGCAGATATCCTTATGAGACAGTATAATATCACTGTTATTAGATATGGCGCCTTGGCCGAGAAGTTAGGCAGCGGTCTGCAAAACCGCGTAGACGAGAGCGTTACTCGTAGGTGCCTCCATATCCCCACCGAACAGGTTCGGCGGGGGCCCAATTATACCTTTACAATTCCTACTGTTTAACACGTGGTTACAGTAAAGCATTTGGTAAGGATAGTTAAGCGAGAGTGGCGTAATGGTATACGCATAATATTGCTAATGATATAGTGTATACACGATGGGAAAAATAAGACGTTGGACAGATGAAGAGCTTGTAGAGGCGGTTATAAGTTCAAAAAGTATTCGGGCGGTTTTAATAAAGCTCAACCTTATTCCTGCCGGTGGTAATTTCGTCCAAATACGAAACAGAATCAAAGATCTAAAAATTGATGATTCGCATTTTACAGGAAAAGGTTGGAATATAGGTTGGGGGTTTGATCCGAGAAAACCTAAGCTAACACTTGAAGAACATCTTATCGATGGAAGCAGAATACAGAGCTTTTTGTTAAAAAAACGACTGTTTAGTGCTGGATTAAAAATTCCTAAATGTGAGATGTGTGGATGGGCTTACGTGAGTGATGATGGTCGTATTCCAGTTGAGCTCGATCATATAAATGGTAAGCGTGATGACAATCGACTCGAAAATTTAAGAATACTTTGTCCAAATTGTCATAGCCTTCAACCCACACATCGTGGTAAAAATAAGAAGGTTAGATTTGCGAGGGTGTTGTAACTGGTAGCCAAGATTGACTTAAAATCAATTGTCGAAAGACGTGCGGGTTCAAGTCCCGCCCCTCGCACCACTGTAAAAACCCAGGATTTATGCCTGGGTTTTTTGGTATTATTTCTCAGCTTTCTCTCAAGCAAAGTGCTATACTATAAATATAAATCTAACGGAGTAAAAAGATGATTTTTGGTATTGTAATCGCTGTCGTCGTTGTCTTGATAGCAATTTTTGCAGGTATGTACAACGGACTGATCAAACTGAACATACGCGCTGACGAAGCCTGGAGTGACATTACGGTGCAGATGAAGCGTCGCTTAGACTTGATCCCGAACTTGGTCAACACGGTAAAAGGCTATGCCGCCCATGAAAAAGGTGTGTTTGAAGAAGTTACTGCAGCGCGCGCTTCAATGATGAACGCTTCGGGGCCAGTAGACACTGCTAAAGCCGAAAATCAATTCCAAACTGCAATGAAAAGCATCTTTGCTGTTGCTGAGGCCTACCCAGATCTTAAGGCAAACGAAAACTTCAAAGAGCTGCAAGCCGAACTTGTTGATACAGAAGACAAAATTCAGGCATCACGCCGCTTCTATAACGGTGTTGTTCGTGACTTTAACACCAAGCGAAAAGTTTTTCCAACCAGCATTTTTGCTGGTATGCTTGGTTTTAACAAAGACCGTGAGTTCTTTGATGTTACTGACTCTGAACGTGCGGCAACCGAAGCACCTGTTGAAGTTAAGTTTTAGTAATACAATAAACGCACCGAAATCAGGATACTGAACATGTATAGCGCTATAGCTGAAAACAAACGACGCACAGTGATTATTATGGTTTTCTTTATCTTGATTGTTGGAGGGCTTGGTTGGCTCTTCGGCAGGATTTACGGTGGTGGCAATCCAAGCATTACCATTGGGGTTCTGATCGGAGCACTGATTTACACAATTTTTAGCTATTATGGGGGTTCAAAAGCTGCATTGGCGCTCAATAACGCTGTACCGGTAACAAAAAAGGATAACCCACGGCTATACAGAATTGTCGAAAACATAGCCATTACTGATGGTTTGCCGACGCCAGCTGTGTATATGATGGATGACCCAAGTCCCAACGCTTTTGCAACCGGTCGTGACCCGAACCATTCGTCCGTATGCGTTACTACAGGGCTCATGGACATCATGAATGACAGTGAGCTTGAAGGTGTAATTGCACACGAACTAGGACATGTAAAAAACTATGATATACGCGTTAACATCATAGCGTTTGCTCTCACTGCTGTCATTGGTTTATTGGCCGACATCATGCTGCGCTTAAGCTGGTTTGGTGGTGGCGATAATGATAATGACAACGGTGGTGGTGGCCAAATTTTATTTATACTTGGGATAGTGGCTGCAATTTTGGCGCCGTTGGTTGCAACACTTATCCAGCTGGCAGTGTCTCGCCAACGTGAATATTTGGCCGATGCAACTGGTGCCATGACCACACGTTATCCTGAAGGATTAGCAAGCGCGCTCGAAAAAATCCAGCAAACAGGGTCTGTTATGAAAAAACAAAGTTCATCTACAGCACATTTGTTTTTTGCTAATCCATTAAAAAAACGTGGCATAAGCAGTTTGTTTAGTACCCATCCACCTCTCGAAGAGCGCATTAAACGCCTACGCGAAATAGGCAGGAAAGTCTAAGTATAAGTGTTTATATATGCCAACTAAAAAAGCATTGAAAAAGTCAGGTAAAACAACCAAGAAAGCAGCGCATGTTGCTGGCGCCAAAAAGCCAACCGCGGCAGGGCCGCGAGTAAAAAAACTGAGCGCTAAACAACAAAAAAAACGCTCAGTGGAGAACTTAAAGATTGCCCAAAAGCGCAAACAACTCCCCAGCGCTTGGGTTCTATTTAGACAATCTTTAAAACTTTTATATCAGCATAAGCGGACGTTTATTGGTATTGCAGTAATCTATGCACTTTTTTACATATTATTTATAAAAGGAGTAAGCGCTAACTTTCAGCTTGGTAATTTACGTCATAATTTACAAGCAACATTCAATGGCAAATTGGGAACAGTAAATTCAGGAGTTGCTTTGTTTGGGCTACTACTCGGAACAGCCGGATCAAGTAGCAGTGAATCGGCAGGAGTCTACCAAACTATATTAGTTATACTAATAAGCCTTGCGGTTATATGGACGCTCAGGACAGGCTACGCTTCAAGCAACAAAATCCGTATCAAAGACAGTTTTTATAAAAGCACCAGCTCGTTAATACCGTTTATAACTATTTGTTTGGTGCTTGTTATACAACTATTGCCAGGCTTGATTGTGAGCTCGATGTTTAGCAGCATACAGTCGAGTGGGTATCTTGTTGGCTGGTTCCAACACGGTGTGGCAGTGGCTATTTTGATTGCAGGCTTGGCCTGGACGCTATACATGCTCAGTAGTACTTTGTTTGCAATGTATATTGTGACGCTGGAGGGTGCCAAACCCTGGTCAACATTACGGGCCGCTAAACAACTAGTACGGTTCCGGCGCATCGTAGTAGTCCGTAAAATAGTATTTTTGCCACTTATACTTTTATTATTCTCTTTTGTTATTCTACTGCCACTTATTATTTTTATTCCAGTTGCTGCCGAAATAGTTTTCCTAATTTTTACTATTTTGATGCTGCCTGTCACGCACAGCTACTTATATACTCTGTACAGGAGCTTAATCAATGACTAAACCGGAAGCCGAAGACAGAATCCAAAAATTACGCGTTCTTATCAATGACTACCGATACCATTACCATGTCTTGGACGAGTCAATCATGAGTGAATCAGCTGCCGACAGCCTAAAACACGAACTTTCACTGCTTGAGGAACACTATCCAGAGCTCATAACTCCTGATTCTCCAACCCAGCGGGTAGCCGGCATGGCGCTTGATAAGTTTATGAAAGTCGAACACCGCTTTCCGATGATAAGCCTCAACGACGTGTTTAGTCGTGAAGAGGTTGAAGCCTGGATTGTACGAACTGACAAACTTGCACCTGGTCAGACGCATGAATTTTTTTGTGATGTAAAAATGGATGGCTTAGCGTGTTCTATAGTGTATGAAGATGGCGAACTGAAGCAGGCGGTTACGCGCGGTGATGCGCGCGTCGGTGAGGACGTGACCATGAACATCCGCACCATCGAGAACGTACCGCTGCGGCTACGAAGCTCAAAAGGCTATGAGCAGTTCCTGCAAGGTCGAACAGAAATACGCGGCGAAGTGGTGATGTATAAAACAGACTTTGATGCACTCAATAAAAAGCGGGAAGCTGCTGGGCTGCCACTGTTTATGAACCCCCGCAATCTGGCAGCTGGGACAATACGGCAACTGGATCCAAGGCTTGTAGCTGAGCGTCCACTGCATTTCCATGCCTATGACATTTTGCGTAATGAACCTCGTGATGTCCCAACTAATGCTTATGCGTATGAGGCGCTGCATGCACTTGGCGTTACCGCTAACAAAGAGTCGCGGGTGTTTGATTCGATTGATACAGTTATGCATTTTGTTGATGAATGGGAACAAGAACGCTTAAGACTAAAATTCAACACTGACGGACTTGTCGTTAAGCTGAATGACCGCAAGTTGTATGCTTCGCTTGGCGTTGTAGGCAAGACGCCGCGTGGTGCCGTGGCGTATAAATATGCTGCCGAAGAAGCTACAACAATCGTGCGAGATATTGTGCTAAGTATCGGCCGGACTGGTGCGGCAACCCCAGTGGCTGTTTTTGACCCGGTTATAGTTGCAGGTACCACCGTGCAGCATGCCAGCCTTCACAATGCCGACGAAATAACGCGTAAAGATATCCGCATAGGAGATACAGTTATTATATTTAAAGCAGGCGATATTATCCCGCAAGTCCAGTCGGTTCTTACTGATTTGCGTCCAAGATCATCGAAAAAGTTTGACTATGAAGCAGAGCTTGCCAAGCAATTCCCCGAGCTTGAATTTGAAAGGCCTATGGGTGAGGTGGTTTACCGCGTTAAAGGTGACGCCGGTACATTACTGCTAAAAAAAGCTTTGGAACATTTTGCGAGCCGCGGGGCATTGGATATTGATTCGTTAGGAGAAAAAAACGTTATCGCCTTGATAGACGCACAGTTAGTATTGGATATTGCTGACATATATACTCTGCGTGTTGAAGACCTACTACCTATTGACAGATTTGCGGAAATATCAGCCAAAAAGCTGATTGCTGCTATCGCAGATAAAAAACGTCCGCCACTCAGCCGTTTTCTCTATGGTTTAGGCATTCGTCATATAGGCGCTCAGTCGGCAATTGACCTTGCGCATGCTTTTAAAAGTCTGGACCGAATTGGCACTGCTTCATATAAAGAATTGATGAGCGTCGATGGCGTCGGCGAGATTGTTGCCGACTCAATCCTTATGTGGTTTGAAGACGATGACCACCAAAAGCTGCTTGCCAAATTCCGTGCTATCGACGTATGGCCGCAGGACGATAAAGGCCTTGTTGGAAAACTGGTTGGCGTGAGCATAGTTATTACCGGCAGTCTAGAAAGCATGAGCCGCGACGAGGCCGCCGAGAAAATACGTACGCACGGTGGTACATTCCAAAGCTCAGTAGCCAAAGGGACATCGTATCTTGTGATGGGGACTAAGGCTGGCGAGTCTAAAGCCGTAAAAGCCCGCAAGCTTGGGACAGAAGTTATCGACGAAGCAAAATTACTGGAGCTCATAGCATGAAAGACGCCGTATTTATAACCGGGAACGCCCATAAAGCTAAATATTTTTCCGAGCTTGTAGGCGTTGATATCCCTCATAAAAAGGTTGATGTCCATGAAATACAAAGCCTGGACGCAGAGGAAGTAGTTATTGCAAAAGCAAAAGCCGCCTACGAAATACTTAAAAAACCTGTGATAATTGAAGATACCTCACTTGTCATAACTGCTATGAACGGCTTACCCGGTCCTTTTATAAAATGGTTTCTAGACACTTTGGGCGCAGAAAAAATATGTAGGCTGGCTGATTTAAGCCATGATAGGGGAGCGGTTGCATCGGCTATTTTTGCTTATTATGATGGTAAAGACATGCGACTTTTTCCGGGCAGTTTACACGGTAGGATAGCTGACCAGCCGCAAGGCACATCGGGCTTTGGGTGGAATGTCATATTTATACCAGAGGGCGAAACAAAAACGCTAGGAGAGATGGACGATAAAACTTTTAAGATGCATTACAATAAGATTAAACGTTTTGAAGAACTCCGCTCATTTTTAAAAGCAGCTTGACATCTAGGAAGCATAAGCGTGTAATATAAACGTTTAGCTCAAGCGGATTCTCTTTAAAACAAAAATTAAAAAGAGCATAGGGTGCAGCCCGCTTGAAAATTAAAAAATCCTTAACTAAGTGTTAAGGATTTTTTAGTGGTGGAGCTACAGGGACTCGAACCCTGGACCTCTTCCATGCCATGGAAGCGCTCTAGCCAACTGAGCTACAGCCCCTTAAACGGTCTAACAGATTGTAACAGATAGAAAACTATAAATAAATCCCTCAAACGGTTATACTTATGTCTAATATGCAAGTAGTTGTCGACGACACTCTCATCAGCTATAACGACATCGGGCGGGGCCCGATTTTGGTATGCGTACATGGTTGGATGCATGATAAATCTTCGTATAAAGAGTTAGCAGTAGAACTAGAGGGCAAGTATCGGCTCATTGCTCTGGATTTGCCTAACTTCGGCGCTAGCCAGATGACCAACAAAGTCGAGACAGTTGCAGACTATGCTCAGTTTCTTGCAGCATTCGTCAAAAAGTTAAAAATATCAGAGTATGATCTGGTGGGGCATTCGATGGGTTGCCAGATTATGATGTATGCAGTTGGTACAGGCATTTTAAAGCCTCAAAAGCTTGTACTGATTGCGCCTGCAGGAATCCGTAATCACAAGGCAGCATATAAAAAATCGCTAAAATATGCCTCGAAACTAGTAAAAGGGTTTGTGCCAAAAAGCTATAAAAAGAAATTTTATACCGTTATCGGCTCTGATTATGACCCAGAGATGTCAGATATTCATAAGAGCATTATTGATAAAACTCTCAATACCGACATACAAAATGAAGCAGCAAAGATACAAGTACCAACACTTATTATAAATGGGGAGGACGACCGTAATACACCGCTGTGGATGGCCGAGACGCTTGCAGCTGAAATTACCGGCTCACAACTAATTGCAGTGCCAGCAGAGGCACATCACTTGCATCAAAAGTCATCGAGCTTGATTGCAGGATTTATGAAAGAATTTCTATCATGAAAGCACATAAAGAAGGCGAGCTGCGTAACTACGCCTCAATCTATTTACCGACGGTGCCGTATGTTTTTGTTTATATGCTGCAACAAGTTGAAAACAACACCCATGAGTTTTTGAAATGGGTAAATAGACTCCCAAATTACCGAAGGGTGATAAAGCGTAAAAAATTGGTACTAACAAAGAAAACGCTCCTGCAACTAGTACTTTCTTATGCCACTGCCACGACGTTACTTATTGCCGTTATATTACTTTTTATGCATGGGGCTTATGCTTTTGCAGTTGGTTTATTTTTGGTACAGCCTGCAGCTGTAATCTTAATGCTTGCCTATACCACCAGGCTTGCTGCTAAGATCATAGCCTTCAAACGTCGTAAAGATTATGCAGTTGCGTCTGAGAAGTTGCTGACGCATAAAGTAACGAAAATTGTGGTGCTTGGCAGCTACGGCAAAACAACCGCTAAGGAATTGTTAGCAACAACGCTTGCAGAAGGAAAACTGGTTGCTGCCACGCCCGGAAATATGAATGTCCCTATCAGTCATGCCCGTTGGATAATAAACAAGCTAACTGGTGAAGAAGAGGTATTGATTTTTGAGCTGGGTGAAGGTGAGCCAGGCGATATCAAGCGTTTCTGTGAGTTGCTACATCCGGATATCGCGATACTCACCGGCTACGCGCCAAATCATCTGGATAGCTACGGGACTGTTGATGCTTTAAAAGAAGACTTGCGTTCAATTGAGGATTTTGTAAAGCCAGAAAATCTATATGTCGCCGAGCAAGCAGCCGATGCTATTGCATTTCAGCATACAGTAAATGTTTTTGGACCGAAGGGTAATGGAGAATGGCATATTAAAAATCCAGAGGTGGCGATCACTGGAACGTCATTTGACCTTGTTCACGAAAAAGAAATCATTAGTCTTCACAGCAATCTGATTGGTCTACATAACGTACCAATGCTGGCGTTGTGTTTTAAGCTGGGGCTCGCTATGGGGCTTTCGAAAAAAGAACTTGAAACGGGTATAGCCCGTACAATGCCCTTTGAACATCGCATGCAAGCGCGCGAAATTAACGGCGCATGGCTGATTGACGATACCTATAATGGCAACCTCGAAGGCATTCGTGCTGGTTTGGAGCTTCTTAAAAACATCAAAGCCGCACGCAAGATGTACGTTACGCCCGGATTAGTTGAACAGGGTTCGGAAAATGAAGCGGTGCATACCGAAATCGGACGTCTGATAGCAGCATCAGGTCCGGACGTCGTTGTTTTTATGCGTAATAGCGTGTGTGATATCATGCAAAAATCACTAAAAGATCATGGATTTAAAGGCATCATAAGAATTGAGTCGGATCCATTAGTGTTTTATGGCAACATTCAATACGAACTCGCAGGGGGCGACGTGGTTCTGATGCAAAATGACTGGACCGACAATTATTCTTAAAATATACAATTAAAAGTACTTAATTGTATATTGTTATTGTAATATCCACGAAGTATAATGTTCGTATGAAAACAATAGCAGTTATATTTGGTGGACGTTCAACCGAGCATGATGTATCTATTATCACCGCATTGAGCAGCATTATTAAACCACTGGAAGCCTCACGGCAATATCTGGTTGAAGCAGTATATATCTCTAAAGACGGCGCGTGGTTTTGGGACAATAAGCTCAAAGATATTTCGCTCTATCAGTCTGGAGATATCGAAGATTTTATACGTAAGGCACCTAAAGTTCAGCTGTCGATTGATGACGGCCTCACACTTATTAAATCAAGCCAGTTTGCAGGACGAAAAGCGTATAAAAATATTGACATAGTATTTCCGGCCATGCACGGAACGCACGGTGAGGATGGTGAGCTTATGGGGCTGCTTGAAATGGCTAATGTAGCCTATGTTGGCTGTGGAGTGACGGCTAGTGCCATATCTATGGACAAAGTACTTGCTAAGCAAGTTACTACCAGTGCTAACATCCCAACTACACCGTGGGTCTGGTTTACTGCCACCGACCTTGCGCGTGACCACGAAGCGGTGGTTGCACAAACAAAAGGTTTAGAATATCCACTGTTTGTAAAACCGGCGCATCTTGGTTCAAGTATTGGCATCTCACGAGTTACTAAGCCTGAAGAACTCCTCAATGCGCTTGAAGTTGCAGCGCATTATGATGACAAAATTATAGTCGAACAGGCTGTACAAAATCTTATTGAAGTCACCCTGCCAATTATGGGTAATGACGACCCACGGCCTGCAATGCTGGAGCGTCCAACCGTTAAGCCAGAAGATTTCTTTGATTTTGAAACTAAATATATGCAAGGCGGCAAAAAAGGCGGCAGTAAAGGTAAGGGCGGTGCCCAAGGCTATAGCCAGGTGCCAGCTGAGCTTCCACAGGCCATATATGATGATGCAATTGCAACTGGTCTTAATGTTTATAAAACAGTTGGCTGCACCGGCATTGCCCGTGTTGACATGCTCATAAATGAAAAAACGAAGATCGTTTACTTTAACGAGATTAATCCATTGCCAGGAGGGCTCTATGCGCACAACTGGAACAAATCTGGCGTGTCATCCATAGATCTCGTAACTAAGCTCGTAGACTACGCAGAAGAGCGCTGGCATGCACAGCAGAAAAACACCGTCAGTTTCAGTACCAATTATTTAAAACAATTTTAAATGTCTCAAATATCGCCAGAGCTTAGTGTCCGTCCTTATAGTAATCGTCAGCCCCTGCTATTTGGCGATTTTACACTGGACGAACGAGCACATGAAATGGTTAGAGTAGAGGCTTTATTACGACGGGAGCAAGAGTGGTTTTGTGAAGATGACGCATTACTGGTAGACACTAAACCGGACATTATAGGAGCGATTGCTACGGGCAATCTAGTACCAGTCTTATTTGACGAAACAAGTTTAAGGCCTACGAATGATTTTAGCCAGCGCTTAACAACGGAAGAGCTTTGGAGTTTATCAGACTCAGAAGGCGCGAGCGAATTTTCTGTGCCGTATTTACGACCATCGGCTTTAAAAATTCTAAAAGCCGTAACGTCCGAGGCTCAAACTACTTTTTTAATGGAAGATGATTTACCAAATGGCGTACGTAGCTTTAGATATTCAGTAACTAGTATGACAAGAACGAGGAACTATCAACGAGGACTCGTGGATAAAGGCACCTTAGCTTTTGATAGTAATGACAATGGAAGTAATAGTACGCATCAATATGGCATGGCGTTTGATATTGATCATTCGGGTGTTTATATCTTACAAGGTAACGTTTGGAGAGGCGTGGGAATAGGCCGTGAAGAAGAGCTATTTCCAGAACAAGCTGTAGATATTTTGGCTGATATACTTGAAAACTTTCAAAAAGCTGGTGTCATTAATTCTATTTGTGAAGTACCAAACGGTCGTGGATGCTTTCATGTAGCTGTAAATCCAGACATTCCCTTTTAAATAAAAAAACCAGCTGTTTTAACGGCATTTTAATACCATATTAGCTGGACCCCTCCACTTATCTCACCCTAGTGTACAGTGCTATGCTGTTTGCTCGCTAATAAAAAATATGGTATTTTTTACACTATGAAAGTTATAGCTTCACTCAGTCACGTGCTATCTCTTCTCGCGTAAGCGAGTATCTCTTTTTATTATCAAAAATCTCCTGTAAACTTAACCCTGAACTACTCCTTATATAAAGGATCACATTTATGCAACGCTACAATCCAAAAGACATAGAACCCACCTGGCAGAAATATTGGGACGAAAACCAAACATATAAAGCTGACCTTAGTAGTGATAAGAAAAAATATGTTGCTTTTAGTATGTTTAATTATCCAAGTGGTTCCGGAATACATATTGGACATGCACTGAACTACACAATCTCTGACGTCATGGCCCGCTTTAAACGCCAACAGGGGTTTGAGAGCTACCACCCAATTGGCTGGGATGCCTTTGGTTTACCGGCCGAAAACTACGCCATAAAAGCTGGTGTTTCACCCCAAGCATCAATGGCTACCATTATCCCTGCATATCACAAGCAGTACAAAGCTATGGGCTGGAGCAATGACTGGTCGAAGGAAATTTCTACCCACGAACCACAATATTATAAATGGACACAGTGGATTTTTTCGCAGATCTATAAGGCTGGTCTTGCCTACCAAGACTCCCGTATGCAATGGTGGTGCGAAAAAGACAATACGGTACTTGCTAATGAGCAGGTAATTGACGGTAAGTGCTGGCGCCACGACGGCCCTGAAGACCCATTAGTTGAAAAGAAAGAGATT
>JAYTSU010000038.1:0-44551 GCA_043745485.1 Candidatus Saccharimonadota bacterium | reverse complement strand
AAAAACGTATCGGTAGTATCGTGAGTGAAGCAAACGCAAATCTTGCTGCTTATGGTGGCAACAAGAAGCATATTGTTTCCTCAGGCAATACAAGCTATAAGTTTATGCCCTGACTTCCTGCGGAAGTTTACGAGAAAGTTAGTTTTACTATGGCGATATGGCAGAAAATATCGCTCAAAAACGAAAGGATGACGCTCTAGAGTTAGCGTATCTAATTTACGATATTTTCAAAGAAGAAGCCGACAATGATGATAAAATTGAAGATGGACAAAACAATGCACAACAATCTCAGAATAGTTAATTTATTAGTATTAGTGGGAGCTTCTTTAGGCCTTGCATTGGCCTTGTCCGAGAAGCTCCCTCTTATATTTGTAAGGGGTAACTATGCCTAAGCAAAACCTTGCTATCGCATTATGTAGGGTGTCTTCATTGGAACAGCTAGAAAGTAACAGTTTAAGCCACCAGAAAGACAACGTGCTAAAGGCTGCCGATGAACTTGGGGTTATCATCCCCGAAGACGGTATCTGGTCGGGACACGTCTCTAGTAAGAAAGGCGTAAACTTTGACCGAAAAGATTTGAAAGAAATGCTGGAATACTGCGGCAAGCACCCGAACGTCAAATATTTAATTGTTCAAGAAGTAGATAGGTTTATGCGTAGCCCTGATGAGCAAGTATATTTTCAGGTCTTATTTATGAACAAAGTAGGCGTAAAAATTTGGTACGCTGATAAGCCTGAACTCAATAAGGATGATATTTATGCTGGTTTGATGCGTTATATGGAAGGTTTTCGGGCAGCTGGTAGTAATGATGAGCGACAACGTAAGTCCATAAGTGGACAAACAAAAGCATTAGAAGATGGGCGTTTCCCCTTTTCGCCAAAGCCAGGCTATAAGCGTGGCACAGAGGTAGGCGTACAAGAATTACACCCAGTTAAAGGTCCGATTCTTAGAGCTACCCTCGTAAAAATTGCTACCCATAAAACAACACCTACTCAGGCACTCATTGAACTGAATAAAAGCGACTTTGTTATAGGCCACTCCCTCTATAAAATGGACAAGTTTCGCAAGATTGTTACAGACCCCTTCTATGCTGGAATTGTGGAGATTCACAAACAAGTGCAGGTCAGGAACGAAAATGGCTTGCACGAAGCCCTGATAAGCACAGAGCATCATCTTGAACTGTTACGCATTATGGATAGCAAGAAAAAGACACAGTCAGGGCCACGCAAAAACGGTAACCCAAAATACCCAGTTTCTAATTTGGTGAGTTGTAGCGAATGCACCGATAAAACAAATGGAAGATTTGTAGGCTACGACCACGGCAACGGGAAGAATCCAGCTCTTGTATACGAAAAATACCGCTGTCGTGCCTGTAAACGGTATCTCACTAGACAAGATTTACATCCTAAAATTCAGCAGCAGTTCAAGAACAATCCGCTGAATAAGTACGGGGTAAATGACCTCATTGAAGCTCTAGACATAGTTTGGAAACAAAAAGAAGGACAGGCAGAGCAAGAGACGGCTCGTCTCAATTTTAAGATTAAAAGCATCACTGAAACCATAGGTAATCAGGCTTTAGCAGCGATAGACCCCAGTAACGCCCTAATTAAACAAGAAATACTGTCTAACATCGCCAAGAGGAAGTTTGAGGTCAAGGATTTGGAAGAACAGCTCTCAAAGCTAAAGTACAAGTCAGAGACAGACAGAGAGCGGTTTTTAAAGTTTGCTTTTGATTTTGCAGAGAATATGGGGAGCAGGTTTCTAGAAATATCTCCTGAAAACAGATTGAGGTGTAAACAGATTGTTTTTCCAGCTGGTTTTTACTTGGATACTAATAATAAAGTTTACACCCCCGAAATAAGCTACCTTATCAGATTAGCGGCAAAGAAAAAGGACGCCGAAGCGTCCATAGATTCCCATTTGGTGCGGGTTAAGAGACTCTAACTCTCGACCTCGTCCTTGGCAAGGACGCGCTCTAAACAACTGAGCTAAACCCGCATAACAGATTAGGATTATACTTGAAATTCTGACTAATGCCAAACAAAAAGTGAGGGAAAATTCATCTATACATGCCCGCCCTCACTGCTTATGTTTGTGTAACTTTATTGTAGCATAACCACAAGGAAGCTTGAAAAACCCTAGTCACCCCTATATAATACCCGAGTCTTACCTGGCTCTTTAGCTCAGTTGGTAGAGCAGCGGCCTGAAGAGCCGCGTGTCCCCAGTTCGAGTCTGGGAGGAGCCACCATAATAGAATATGCCCCACAATATGTGGGGTTTTACTTTAGGCTAAGCTATTAAGTTCATTCGCAAGATTCTGAAACTTACTTGACTGCCCTTCATACATGCGGATTTCTTGATCGCGCTGACTTACATACCGCTCAGTATCACTGTTAATTTGCGATATTTGTGCTTGCAGTGTCTGAACTTCTCCTGCAATTGCAATTTTGCTCACATCGGTTAAGTTAGATTTGAGTCTGTTTCTTTCAGCACGGGTGATTTGCTTGTTTATAGAGTCTATTTTCTTAGCATTGTCACGCTTTACCGTTTCTATCTCACCATGGATACGTTTTTGTGCATCATGCACGTCTTGAACTGCCCGCTGGAGGTTCATTGCAGCTGCTTTAAGGTGTTCATTAGCCATACGAGTATTATATTTTAACAGATATAATACGATGTAATATACATTACAAACTACTTCACGGGTTTTTTGGCAAAACGGTCTTTATTTTGTTTCTTTGGCCATGAAATTTTTGACGCTATCAATGGTATCCATAAATTGGCTTGGGAAGATGATGGTTGAATTCTTTTCAACAGCAATTTCGCTTAAGACCTGGAGGTTGCGTAACTGAAGGGCGATAGGATGCGCCTGGATGATATCTGCAGCATCTCCAAGCTTCTGAGCACTTAATGCTTCACCTTCGGCTGCGATAATCTTTGCACGCTTCTCACGTTCTGCTTCGGCCTCTTTGGCCATGGCACGTTGCATGCTGTCTGGAAGCTGGATGTCTTTCAGTTCTACATTGCTAACATAAATGCCCCACTTCTCGGTCGCAACGTCCAAGATGGCTTTAACTTTTTCGTTTAGTGCAGTAGTTTCACTCAAAACATGGTCGAGCGTAGTTTGTCCCACTACGTTGCGGACTGTTGTCTGCGCTATCTGATAGGTTGCAGATACAACGTTTTCAATTTCAACTATAGCTTTGATTGGGTCAACGATTTGGTAATATGCAACTGCGGCGACATCTATCGACACATTGTCTCGGGTAATAATTTTCTGTGCTTCAATAGGTAGGGTGATTGTCCTCATGCTCACCTTACGCATCTTATCTACAATCGGAATAAGCAGGCGCATTCCCGGCTCTTTAACACCGCCACGGACGCGACCAAGACGGAAAATAACACCGCGCTCATACTGATTAATAATCCGCACACCGGGGATTACAACAAAAATAATGAAAAGGATAAACAGGACTACTACTCCACTCATAAAAACTCCTCTAGTTATTACTGTTATTGTAGACCAAATCTAATAGATGTACATGAGATAAGCGAAACTTGTAAAAATCGGCTAAAAACAGTAAAATGCCATCTGTTCTATACTGTTCCCTTTAGGCGCGAGTGGTGAAATGGTAGACACGCCAGTCTGAGGGGCTGGTGCCGCAAGGTGTGGAGGTTCAAGTCCTCTCTCGCGCACCATACCCTATAAAACAGGTTTTATAGGGACCCCCCAGGTGAAAGCTTATCTATACTCAAAGCTAAACTGGTGGTTACAGTGAACAGAACAAGTATATTAGGGTCGTTAGCTCAGTTGGCTAGAGCACCTGCTTTACACGCAGGGGGTCGAAGGTTCGAGTCCTTCACGACCCACCATCTAAAAAGACCGTGTCGTAAGATACGATCTTTTTATTTGCTTAGCATTAAGCAAATAAAATATTGCTATTTTATTACTGGGGCTAGCTTTTTTAGTTCCAAATAACGTAGAGCAGGTGCCACGAGATAGAGTGAGGTCAATGCAAATGACACTGCCCAGCCAACAACTGGGATAATGCCAGGGATACTTAAGAGTATCGTAACACCAATAATGCCCCATACCGAGCCCGAATGTGGCTTAGATATGCGAGCACTTTCTTTCATAGTGTCAGTAATAGACAGGTCTTGGTCAATCATTACATATGGCGCCAAGAAGTAGCGTCGGATGAATATAATCCCTGGCACAATGAATGCTATAAGTCCGGCAAAGATTACTAAAGCAACAACAATAAATAAGAGAAACAATCGCACACCATACTTCTGTAAGGCTACCCACAGTTCATTAAGACCAGGTTTCTTATCTTGTGCACTCTCTAGACTGAGGATATAGACCATAAGATTAGCCATAACCATAAGGAACAAAATGACTAGACCGAGCAGCGCACCAACACCTACCACATTAGCAGAAAAGCTAAAACTTGATGAACCTGAAGTCATACGCTGGAAGCCGTTCATATCCCTAGATCGAATGCTACTAAAGAGACCTAACAAAAACGGTAATAATAGTAATATTCCGAATGTATTAAGGTTCTTAAGAACAAGATTTTTGCTTTTGGTGAATAACTCGAACGATGATGTTAAGCCTGGGGTTGCCATATATTCTCCTTATATACTGTCATTATCACCGTATGTAGTACTAAAATCAACACATTTCTGAGAATTATTAGAACTATCTAGCCTTTACCTTTCCCTATTCTTCATTAATCACATCAATTAACTGTATAGGGGGTATATTTGACATCAACTTCTTTCCCTGAAGACAAATTACTAAACACAACAATACGTATATGTGGCATAGTTTCATATAGTTTAGCCTTTTTCAAGAACCCAATACCGTCTAATACCGTCATCATAATATCCAGTAGAATTAGGTCGTATTTTTTTGTTTTTAATAATTCTAGCGCAACCATACCGTTTTCTGCACTTGTTACAGAAAAGCCTTTCATGCCAATAATCATTTCTCTAAGATACCTATTATCAAAGCAGGAAGAGATACTTTAGTATAGTTACTTCTTCCGCATGCCACGACGGCGTTCAACAATAGATGTAATTCCGACGAATGCTACAACTACCCAAATAACATTTAAAACGAGTGTTACGTATGCACCTATGCTGAGTTGATAGACAATGAGCAAAGACGCGCCAAGCAGGTTATCGAGCTCGTACCAAAACGATTTACCAGTCCATTTGCCAATGCTTGTTCGATAAAATCCTAACAAAATACACGAAGCACCCGCAATCCCAAAAACAGTACTAACTGGCGTTGATAAATGTATAATCCCACTCATAATTTAAGCTATACGAATTCCGTGTCGATAAATTTATTTTTCTTGTTAAGCCAATATGAGTTGCAGGCACTAGTGCAGCTTGGAGCCAAAGCCGAGCACAAAGTTTGAGCCGTATGTACTATACGGTGAGAACTTTTGCCGCAGGTTTTGGCCCAAGATGTGCAGTGCATGTAAGTCATATTAGGTCCGAGGCATGTGGTCATACAAATGCTTCATAGAATACTCCTGACGCATCATTGGTTTTATATCTTCAAGTGTGACATCAACCTTAACACCAGGGTTCATAGTATTGTATGGGTCAAATATTTTCTTAACGGCGCGGAAAACTTCGTAGGCTTCATCACCAAAAAGCTGACGCAGGTATGGTGCACGCAAACGCCCATCACCATGCTCTCCATTTGTACTGCCACCGAGCGAGATAACGAGTTTATGGTATTCTTCCATAATTTTAAACAGCTTTTGGCGGTCGCCAAGCTGGCTTAGGTCAAGGAAGGGCTGCATGTGGAGGTTAGCATCGCCGGCATGGCCCCACACTGCTACTGTCAGGTTATATTTTTCAAATATTGCATAAGCACCCAGTAAAAATTCGACAAGCTTAGCAACAGGTACAACTCCATCTTCGATAACAGGCAGTGCCTTGGCGGCGTTGTCAGAGAAAGCAGTCACACTTGCCGCCGAGTGACGAATGCGCCAGAGATGATCCTGTTGTTCTGGGTTAGTTTCTACCTGGCAACTGCCACCATATTCTTCGATGATCTTCTTAGCTTTTTTAGCCATACGCTTTTGCGTACGAGAATTGAAATTGTCAAATTCCACCAGCAGCATGATCTTGTGGAACGGCTTTTCGAGTGTGCCTTTTAGCTGATTTGGATTATGCAGATCAATAAATTCCAGCAAATTGCCATCAACCATTTCAATAGTACTTGGCATGTCAGAAAGTTTACGTAGATCAAGAATAGCTTTACCAGCGCGCTCTACATCATCAAATGATGCAACGAGCAATGTTACTGCAGGATTATATGCTTCTGTTTCAAAAACTGCTTCAGTAATAATGCCAAGCGTTCCTTGCGAACCAATAAATAGTGGAGTAAGGTCGATTGAACCATCCTTATGCTTCAGATCATAAAGTGCATAACCGGCTGAATTTTTTGTTGTGTCAAGTCTTGTCTTTTCGATAATGGCCTTGTTTTCTTCAAGTAATGTGTCCATGGCGCGGTAAATCTCGCCCTCCATGCTGTTTAAGCCCATTTTTTTATTAACGTCGCGTTTATTAACACGGTGCGTCTCAATCACCTCACCGTTTGCAAGCACAACTCGTAAGCTCCTTACAAAATCGCGTGTTGAGCCATATTTAACAGTTTTTTCTCCACTGGCATTATTCCCCATGGCTCCACCGACTGTTGAATATTCGATGCTAGCTGGGAATGGCGGCAAGAAACGACCGTGCGTCTGCAAAGTTTGTTGTAGTTTGCCATAATTAATGCCCGGTTGAATTGCAATACTGCCGGTCTTTGGGTCAAGCTCCAAAATCTTATTCATATGGGCTGGGAAGACAATTATTACTCCGCTGCCAATGGCTGCACCCGCCTGATCAGTGCCTGATCCACGGGCAGTCATAGGGATAATACGACCACGTTCGGCAAGTTGCCACGTAAAACGTGCGGTCTTTCGAACATCATTTTCGTTATGCGGATAGACGACTATTGATGGTGTCAACGTTAAGATACTTGTATCGGTGGCAAAATAGCGCCGAGCATCTGAACTGGTCATTACTTCGCCAATAAGATGTTCTTGTAGATAATGCGCAACTTTACTCATGCCTGATGATTTCCCTATATAAAGATAAGCGTTTGTACTAATTGCCATAATACCACATATGACAGGTGTTTGCTCTCCTTGTTATTAGGGGTCTATTCTGCTAAAGTTGCCCTGTTATGTATGCGGATGTGGCGAAATGGTAGACGCGCTAGATTCAGGTTCTAGTGGGGGCAACTCTGTGGAGGTTCAAGTCCTCTCATCCGCACCAAAGCTTTTTCTCAGTATTAGTCGTTGGTCACGCGCTCAGTGCGAATCATCCAATTCTGGACGTTTGCATAACGGTCGGAGGGTATATTTATACTACGCTCGTCGAAGTTAAAGACTTGGCTACGGCTGACATATAAGAATCTGGGCTGATACAGCGCAATAGCAGGAGCGTCCGAGCTCCAGGCGTCAAGGAATGGCTTATACTTAGCCGTACGTAAACTGGCATCAGTACGGGTACGGCCCGCCTCCAAGGCAGCGTCAGCCACTTTAGAACTATAGTCAGAAAAGTTCAAACGTCGGCGAGCACGAATATCGGACTGGGAACTATGCCAATACGCAAACTGGTCCGGATCAATCCCTAAAGATATGCCATACAGCAGCATGCCATATGTTCTACCTTCGATAGCAGTTTGTAAATCAGTTTGATCAAGTGAACTCACATTAATAATGACACCGATTTGCTTCCATTGTTTTTTTAGCAAGCTGGCCACGTTGGCATACTCAATATTATTAAGAGTATTTAAACTAATAATTAGTTTCTTGCCGTCTTTTTCGCGTATTTCATCTTTACCTTTTACCCAGCCCGCGGCATCGAGTTGCTTATTAGCTTCTGTCACATCATATGGGCGCTGAACTGAGGCCATATCGTAGCCAACCATATTACGAAGGAACGGTGATTTTGTAGCAAGACTCGGGTAGGCCAAGCTTCCAAGAATTTCTGAGCGGTTTGCCCCCGAAACTAACGCTCGGCGGACTTGGTAGTCTTTTAAAATGGGGTCATTGTTATTTAAAAACACCATTACTTCGCCTGTTACAGGAATATTATATTGGCTTATACCAATATCTTTTTTCTGCTTATCCGGTAAGTCCTGAACTCCCGCCATCGATGTTAACTCACCATTATTAAAACTGGCCAACATGCTTTTTTCAGTTAGATACGTCTTTATGACAAACTCACCAAGTTTTGGCCGCCCATTATAATAAGAGTTATTCGGGAAAAGTGAAACACGCTGTTGGCGATCTTCAACATTAGTACCTGTAACCGCAACGCCGTGCCATTTAAAAGGTCCTGTGCCAATGGGCTGGGTCGTATTAAAAAGAGCACTCCGTAAGCTACTAGGTTGCACTGCTGCCAGTACATGTCTTGGTACTATTCCACTCGTCAAGGAATAGATAAATGATGCAAGTACGTTTGGCAACGTAAAGGTAACGGTATGGCTGTCGAGTGCTACTACCTTAATACCTTGCCACGCAGAGAACAGTGGTGATTTAACATCAGGATTCTGGATGGTCTGAAATGTAAACACCACGTCCTCTGCTGTTAATGGCTTGCCGTCATGCCAGGTGATGTTGTTGTTTAATACTGCTGTATAAATCTTTCCAGTTGGATCGGACTTGACACTTTTGGCAAGATCTCCCACAAGCTGGTTAGTGTTGTTATATGTCATCAGACCAGAAAAAACTAACCGTGAAACAGAGACATCCACCTCGCTCGTGGCAAAGATGGGGTTTCCATTCGTAAAAGAGCCAACAATGCCTTCGGAAAATATACCACCAGGTAGTGGCTTAACTGTCTGATAATAGCCACCCAGAGCTCGGGTCTGTACGACTGTCATGCCTATTAATAGTAGTACAAGCAGCACCCATGAAATAATAAACATGCGCACTTCGTATAACCTGCCGAGCCGCCTAAAAAAATGCCGGTCAAGAGATTGTTCTGCATCAGATCCTATGCCTTCTAGTTGCCGCTGCTTACGACGAAAATTACGACGCAATCTCAGTTTTGTTGTACGGTCTATCATACTATTTTGAATGGCCCTTACCCACGTAGGGATGATCTAATTAGAACAGGTTATACACGAGCGACGCGCAAAAAACGACGACAAGAAAGATAGTAATGTTGTGCAGGCTTTTGTCCGAACCACGACGTTCGGTATGAACCTCGCCGCCACCGCCTAGGCCCGCACCTAAAGACGCCCCACGTGTCTGAATTAAAATCAGTATGGTGAGCAAAACAGTTGAGATAATTGTAATGTAGTTTGCTGGTGTCATTTTTCCTCCACAATAGTGGTTACTAAGTAGTTTACTAGACCTATGACCACTCCTGCAAGCATAGCCGCTCCAAAACTGTTGACCGCCAATGGATGATAGAGCTTGCTCGCGAGCAAAACCATAAGGCCATTGATCACAATCATGAAGAGTCCCAAGGAGAATAAAATGGCTGGAAGACTTAAAAGAATGACAAATGGCTTGATGATACTATTAACAATTGCCAAGATGAAGCCGGACATTATTATGACCCCTAGGCGACTGTTATAGGTTATACGGCCATCTAAAAAGCCTGCAGCAATCCAGAGGCCTAGTGAGCAGACAAACCAGCGTAAAATAAACCGGCTAAACGGACTTTTTTTCATTACTCTTATTCTAGTTTAGAAGAGGTTTCGAGGCAAGCTGTCGCTAAGAATAGTATTACCTGTTTTGGTAATAACAATGTTGTCTTCAATCCTAATACCGATTTTTTCTTCGGGTATATAAATCCCCGGCTCAACTGTCAGCACCATACCAGGTGCAAGTGGCACATCATAATCGGCAGCATCATGTGTATCGAGTCCTAAAAAATGTGAAGCCAAGTGCGGGTAATATTTCTTGAGCTTTTTCTTATCATTCGCGTCCTGCAAAAGGCCGAGTGCCTTCAGCTCAACCGCCATAAGTTCGTCAACTTGCTGCTCATAGGCCTTAAACATTACACCTGGCCTTAAAAGTTTAAACGCTGCCTTTTGTACTTCAGCCACAGAATTAAATACTTGTTGCTGACGAGTGGTTGGTTTAGACACTGCCCAGGTACGCGAAATATCAGCGCTATAGTTTGAAAATTCTGCACCTACATCTAGCAATAACAGATCGTTTTTCATAAGTGTCGCATTACACTTCATATAGTGAATAGTGGCCGCATTAACCCCACTGGCCACAATCGGTTGGTAAGCATGTCCGTTCGCTCCACTTCTTATAAAGCCTGCTGTAATATCAGCCACAAGGCCGTATTCACTAGTGTAATTACTGAGATTACTACGTACTTCTGTTAAAGTCTTAGCCGTAATAGCAATTGCCTTTTGCAGTGCATCTACCTCAACTTCTTGTTTGATCTGGCGTAGCCTGGCGAGTGGCTTACGTACATCCAGAAGTTCTAAACTTCGATGCTTTTTTAATGCCATCAGTAGTGCGCCGCGCGCTGGATTAGCATAAAACCCAAACGAGTCAAAATAAGCTTCCGCAGGAGTTATCGTGTGGACTTTTTTAATTTTCTTAATCAGACGGTCAAGCTTGTTCCAGCCCATGTGATGCTCAAGAATCTCATCTATACCAGAAATATCTTGAAGCACAGTAATGTCTATAGCCCCATCCCAAAGGTCTCTATGTTCAGAACGTTGCGGCATAATAATAAAGGTCTCATGCAAGCCTACAACAACAACGTAGTCTGGCTCTTCAATGCTAGTCAGGTACCAAAAGTTGCTGTCTTGCCTAAACGGAAACGTCGTGTCAGAGCTCCGCTGTAGCAAGCCATTAGCGGATAAAATCACCAGTTCAGCACCGCTTGTCTCTAATAACCGTTTGCGATTGTTCTTAAAAAACTCACGTGTAAATGCCATAAGTCTTGATTATACAGACTTTTTATACGCTCGTAGGTATTGTTTCAATATTGCAGCCTTGGCCGGACCAACTAATTTTTCTAATTCTTCATGCCGTGCTTGCTGCACACCCTTATAACTGCCAAATTCACGAAGCAATTTCTTGCGCGTGTCAGGGCCGATAGTGGGGATGTCGTCTAGCATACTACTGACGTTCCGCGCTCGTTTAAGCACCGTGTGATAACTTACCGCAAACCGATGCGATTCGTCTCGTATACGCTGCAGCAGTTTAATGATGTGAGAATTATTAGGCAGGTTAACCAGCCAAAAATCGTCACTTTCCAGTATTACCCCATTTAGCTCACGAACTTTGTTTTCGTTTAAATGTACATGCGGCCAGTCTTTTTTAATAACAATTTCCTCAAACTGTTTGGCTAAGCCAATTGCCGGCAATTTAATATCATGCTCGCCCAATATACTCAGCGCACTGCTTAGCTGACCTTTGCCGCCGTCTATCAAATACAAGTTGGGCATACCCCATTGTTTGATATTTGGCTCATGCAAACGCCGCTCCATAACCTCGCGCATGTGTGCAAAGTCGTCATTGCCCGGCACGCGCATCTTAAACTTTCTATAAGCTGCTTTGTCAGGTATTCCGCTCACAAATACCACCATGCTGGCAACCGTGTCAGTTCCGCTCATGTGCGAAATATCATACCCCTCAATTCGTCTAGGAATTTTATCAAGTCCTAAAAGCTCGGTCAGGTCTGCAAGTCCTGCATCCTTGCTCATATCCATAAACTCGCGGTCACTAAACACAATTTGGCGCTGCAAACTGTCAAGCGCTCTAAATTTGTTGCGGTACAACGCCGCCATTTCAAACTCTTTGGCCTTTGCCGACTTTTTCATTTCACGTTCCATTTCATTCATGATGCTTTTACGTTCACCCTTTAAATAGCGTCCCAGCTGTCGAAGGTTAGCTCGGTAATCTTCTAAACTTGTCTTGTTTTGTTCAAGCCCAGGGCTAAGGCCAATGTGATAATCAAGCGTCGTGCGCTTGGCGGCTTTAGCGGGGCGTTTCCAGTCAAATGGAAATATGCGACGTAAAAACTTTAAAGCTTTTCTTACACTATATGCACTGTAATACGGCCCAAAATACTGCGCTCCATCGTCTAATGGTCGATGTTCCAGGCTTACCGTTGGATGGTCACTTTTGATATCAATCCGCACAAAACTAAGCGACTTATCATCACGCAGCAAAATATTATATGGCGGCAAGTAACGCCGGATTAGCTCAGCTTCAAGAAATAAAGCATCTAACTCGGTCTCCACTTCTATCCAATCAATATCATGGATTTCCAAAACTAGTGCATCAGTTTTAGGGTCACGCAAACGTGATTTGTGAAAGTACTGCCTTACGCGGTTATTAAGCCGTGCCGCTTTCCCAATATAAATAATCTCCCCGTTGGTATTCTTGTGAAAATAGACGCCAGGCCCTTTTGGTAATTGAGTTAACTTCTCTGCAAGAACTTTATCCATAGCAGTAGTTATTATACCTTTTTAAAGATGGTCCGAGTTATTCAACAAGGATTACTGACAACTTGGCCGGGGTGTATACCAACATTATCTAAATGTTTAGCTACAACACACTTCTGTATCTCAGCTCCGTTTAGACCAAAGCTACCTAATATACCCCACCAGTTGTCTCCACCGATTACTGTATGCGTCTCGCCATCATTGCCGACTGATGCTCCGCCATTCGAAGGACTATCGCCACCAGTAGTGATATTAATTTTAGGTGCATTTATTGTGTCGATACCTGTAGCACCTTTTATAAAACCAACACCACCCATAACGACATCGCCAACAACGGGTGCGACATTTGTACGTATATCTGAACCTGCATCTTTGCCAGCTTGCTCAGTAGATGGAGCGCCGTGGACATATCCAGCAACGCCAAGCGCAAGTATGCCCCATACAGGTAGCGTAACTCTTTTCTTTAACGTATTGCCAGTTGCTTTACTTATTCGTGACATATGAACTCCTCAAATAACTGAAATATAAATTATAGTATAGCATATTATTTAATATTATACAACTACTGCACAATTTTCACATATAATATGCAGCCTTCTGCGAATATTCGTACTATTTATCTGATTGCTAGTTTTTTCGCCGCACTTTTCGCACGAGGCGATATCTTTAGAGTCTTCGGAAAAGCCAAGTTTCATCCGTTTATCAAATACGAAAAGTTTTCCCTCCCAATATCCTTCGTCCTTATAGGCTTCACCGTATTTAACTATGCCACCGTCCATCTGATAGACCTCTTCAAAACCTTTTTCAATCATCAACGCGCTCAGTGTTTCACATCTGATTCCACCGGTGCAGTACGTAATAACTGGTTTTTTCTTAATTTCGTCATATTCTGGCTTATCCAGCTCGGTCATGTACTCTTTAAAAGTGTTTACATCTGGTACAACAGCGTTTTTAAATTTGCCAATGCTGGCTTCGTATTTGTTGCGGCCATCAAAAAAGACCACATCATCACCCCTATTATTGACGAGTTCGTGGACCTGAGAAGGCTTGAGATGCTTACCCCCACCTACCACACCACTTTTATTAACATGAGGCTCCCAGCCTAAGCTGACTGTTTCAGAGCGAACTTTAATAGATAATTTCGGAAAATCATCTGCTTTGCCATCACTCCACTTGTATTCGATACCGCCAAATAGCGAGTGTTCATTCATTGCCTTTTTGTAGGCTTTTAGTGCTTTGATTTCGCCACCAAGTGTCCCATTTAACCCTTTATCACTTATTAAAATGCGGCCTTTTAAGCCAAGTTTTTCGCATAAGGCTTTTTGCCAAAATAAGACAGACTCTGTATCAGGAATTGGCACAAATTTATAATAGAGAATTATTTTTTCCATTTAGCTATATTATAAACTTTTATTAAAATACTTGCCAGCGTAATTGCATAAGCGTATAGTTAAAATCTAATAGTATTAACGAGGCGGCAAAAAATATTCAAGGCCCCCGCAAAACAAGTTTTACGGGGAAACCAAAAACCTTTTAACAAAAAGTTTAAAAACAAAAGTTTATATAAATCATTAGGCCTAATAAAGGAGGCCGCTTATTATGACTCATACTAAACAAACGAATACCCGCGCGGTATTTAGTTACTACTGGCTACGCTTACGTACATACCCGCTTATTGTTGCTGGGGCGCTGGTCGTTATCCCAATAACGGTGCTATGTAGCCAGTATCTACCCCCGCTAATACTTGCAAACGCATTACGGCGCTTAACGATGCACGACTATATAGTGCATCAACCATGGCACAGTTTTGGTAGAGACATTATTCTATACACAACAGTACAACTGCTCGCGAGCACTGTACTTTGGCGCCTCGTTGACATATGTGTATGGACTCTCGAAGCACGCATACAAAAAGATATTGCCAATCAAGTTTTTGGGCATCTTACGAATCAAAGCGCCAATTTTCATGCCGACCGTTTTAGTGGCACACTTGTCTCACAGACAAATAAACTCATTGCTTCATATGTACGAATTGCTGATACAACTTTTTTCAATACTCTACCTTTGGTGTCGGGCATCTTAATTGCTTCGATAATATTATTCAGTAAATCAAAACTATACGTAATTTCATTACTTATTTTTTCTGCACTCTTTATAGTTACTTCGTTTTATGTAACACGACGTGCACGAAAGATTAGTGCTGATCATGGTGCTGCGGAAAGCAAGCAAACAGGCTATTTAGCCGACGCAATTTCAAACATGATGGCCATAAAGAGCTTTTCTGGCGAAGAGCACGAGGCTATAAAGTTTTCTAAGGCTACAGATAATACTCGTGATCATTTATTGATTCTCATGCGAGCTGTTCAAAAGCAAATGACATTTTTAAGTAGTGCAACTTCAATAATTTTTGCTATGTCGTTTGCGGTCGCAATCATAAGTGTCGTCAGTTACAATGCCGACATTGCAACTGTGTTCCTTATATTCAACTACACAGCCAACATCGTTGGACAATTGTTTGGCTTCAGCAATCAATCCCTTCGTAATTATAACCGCGCGGTTGGTGATGCTTCAGACATGGTTAAAATTCTCTCAGATGAACCAGAAGTTAAAGACCCAGTTAACC
Organism: Candidatus Saccharimonadota bacterium; assembly: GCA_043745485.1. Taxonomy (GTDB): domain Bacteria; phylum Patescibacteriota; class Saccharimonadia; order Saccharimonadales; family JACDBH01; genus RYN-417. Next base: position 29,420 of record JAYTSU010000038.1, on the reverse strand, counting down.
CTGTACCCGTGCGGATGCATCGTGGTGAGATTAAGTTTAACGATGTTACGTTCACACACCGTGACGCTGGATCAAGTATTTTTGCTAATCTCAATCTGAAGATAAAGCCGGGTGAAAAAGTTGGGCTTATTGGCCATTCTGGGTCAGGCAAATCGTCATTAACAAGAATATTATTGCGTTTCTCTGATATTGATAGTGGGAGCATTACAATCGATGGGCAAGATATTGCTAACGTTCGACAATCTGAACTGCGAAGAGCAATTTCATACGTGCCACAGGAGCCCTTGCTATTTCATAGAACTATCCGCGAAAACATTGCCTATGGTCGTCCTGAAGCTGCATTACAAGAAATTCACGCTGTTGCTCGCAAAGCTAACGCGCATGAGTTTATTGAAAACCTACCAAAAGGCTATGAAACAATGGTGGGCGAACGCGGCGTAAAGCTATCCGGTGGACAACGTCAGCGCGTTGCAATTGCACGAGCCATGATTAAGAATGCCCCTATTTTAGTCCTTGACGAAGCCACCAGTGCGCTTGACAGTGAAAGTGAAGCGCTGATTCAAGATGCACTATGGAAGTTGATGGAAGGCAGGACAGCAATCGTTATTGCCCATCGACTCAGCACTATTCAGAAAATGGACCGGATACTGGTTATGGATAACGGACAGATTGTTGAAGAAGGTTCTCACAAAGACTTGCTCTACAAAAAAGGCGTCTACGCCAAATTATGGAACCGCCAAAGCGGCGGATTTATAGAAGACTAAAAAGACCTAAATATATATCTAGGCCTTTTTAGTAGGAGTGCATGAAAACTCTAGTTTTTGACTTGGTCGGCAGCTGGTTCGTCTGCATCAACAGAACCGTTTTCAGCAGGAACTTCGGCAGCAGAGTCAGCATTTTCAGCTTCTTCACTTGCCGATTCAGCTATTTGATCTTTTGGCTCTTCAACAACAGCAAGTGTCTGTTCTGGATCAGTTAGAATCTTAACACCAGTGGGGGCAACAATATCAGCTACAGACAGCTTGTCGCCAATTTCTGCAAGCTTTGCTCCGTCAATCATAAGAGCATCAGGGAGGTTTGCAGGGAGAGCTTCAACTTCAACAGTGTCCATCGGGCGCAAAACAAGCAAGCTCATACGTTCTGCTGGAATATCTCCTTCAATGTGTATAGGAATTTCAGCTGTGACAGTTTCATTTTTATTAATGGCGTGGAAACCAATATGACGCAACCAGCCTTTTGTTGGGTCGATATCAACGTCTTTGATCATAGCAAGATATTTTTTGCTACCGAGTATTAATTCGATTGGGTGGTGCTTGCCAGCCTGACGATAGATCTTCGTGAGTTCTGTGAATGATGCACTGACTGCAACCGACTCATGACCACGTTCATAAACGTTTGCTGGAACCATACCGTTGCGGCGGAGGGCCTTAACAGCCTTGCCCATTTCGGTTCGTTCAGATAATTTCAGCGTGATTCTATCGCTGCTCATTGTTATAACCTCTCTCAAAAATATTAATTACTAGATAGTAGCATACCAGATATTAGCCTTTTTTGCTACTGCTTATCTCTTGGCATAACATGATATCATGGGGTAAATGTTTGGAATATCTGTAGAGAGCTTAATACAAAGTGGTGGCCTATTAGCCATTGGAGCTATTATATTTGCAGAGGGCGGACTGTTGGCTGGATTTTTTCTCCCTGGTGATACGCTTCTCTTAAGCGCAGGCTACTTCGCATCAGTGGGCAAACTACCACTTGGTTGGCTAATTGCTGTAGTGATTATCTCCGGTATTTTAGGTGATAATACCGGCTATGAAATCGGCAAACGTGCCGGGCGTAAGCTCTTCCGCAAAGAAGAAAGTACCTTTTTTCATCCTGACCAACTTAAAAAAGCTGAAGATTTTTATGAACGTCATGGGGTAAAGACCGTGTTACTTGCCCGCTTTGTGCCGGTTATCCGTACGTTTGTTCCTGTGGTATCAGGCACGACCAACATGGACCGCAAGAAATTTATGCTTTATAACGCAGTGGGAGTTGCAAGTTGGGGTGCAAGTATCACAATGCTTGGCTACATTTTAGGTCGGATTATCGGCGAAAAAGTCAAGAACATCGATAAGTATATTCTTGTTGTTATAATTATTGTGATGGCCATTACTATTGGCCCCGCATTTTACCATTTGCTTAAAGCCAAATTCCAGAAAAAAGATAAGAAGAGTTAAAGTTCTGCCGCACTGTACGGAGTAGTTAAAACATGTTCTATGAACAGTGCCTGATTGCAGATAAAACTGCTCGCTGAATCAATTTCGTATATAAGTTTATCATTATCGCACGGCGCACCATCTCGCTGGGCAAGCAGCACACGTGTTACTTCTATAATACTGTCCATATCTTCGTTGGGCGTTGACAGCATTTTATCAACAGCTTTAAGTACGCGGTTATCCCGAGCAATAGTGTTTGCGAGTTTAGGATTAATGGACCGCCAGTCATCTTCACTTAAATTTCGGCTGGATTTTAAACGCGACATTTATAACATTCGTTTCAAAAATTGGCCTGTGTAGGAGTTAGCAACTTTGGCAACCGTTTCAGGTGTACCAGTAGCAACTATAGTTCCGCCTTTTTCACCACCCTCAGGTCCCATATCAATCAGCCAGTCAGCTGACTTCACAACGTCAAGATTGTGCTCGATAATAACCATTGAGTTTCCGGTGTCTACGAGTGCATGCAAAACTTCTAGAAGCTTTTTAACATCTGCCATATGCAGGCCAGTCGTTGGTTCGTCCAAAATGTATAGCGTACGGCCGGTTGGTCTACGGCTAAGCTCACTGGCAAGTTTTATACGTTGTGCCTCGCCGCCGCTAAGAGTTGTGGCTGGCTGTCCCAGGCCTATATAGCCGAGACCAACGTCAGTTAAAGTTTGTAGCTTGCGTGCAATTGCTGGCAAGTTTTGAAAGAACTCCAAAGCTTGTTCGACAGTCATTTCTAATACATCACTGATTGTCTTGCCTTTGTAATGAATCTCCAGTGCTTCGCGGTTATAGCGCTTTCCATGACAAACCTCACAAGCCACATAGACATCTGGCAAAAAGTGCATCTCAATTTTTATAATGCCGTCTCCCCGACAGTTTTCACAGCGCCCACCCTTAACATTAAAACTAAAACGGCCGGCCTTATAGCCACGAATTTTTGCTTCAGGCGTAGTTGCATACAGCTCACGAATTGGCGTGAATAATCCAATATATGTCGCTGGGTTACTGCGCGGCGTCCTGCCAATTGGAGCTTGGTTAATGACAATGGTTTTATCTAAGTGTTCTATGCCCAAAATTTCATCATGACGGCCGGGTACCAAGTTGGCGCGCATCAGCCTGGCCTGGAGTTCTTTGGCTAGAATGTCGTTTATAAGGCTGGATTTTCCAGAGCCACTAACTCCACTCACTACGACCATTTCACCGAGTGGAATTTCGACATCGACGTTTTTGAGGTTATTCTCGCGAGCGCCTTTTATGACTATTTTATTGCCATTACCTTTACGCCGCTTCCTAGGGACTGCAATAGATTTTTCACCACGTAAGTACTGCCCCGTAATACTATCCTTTGCTTTGGCTACATCTGCCGGCAAACCTGCGGCCACCACATGTCCACCATGCACTCCTGCGCCCGGACCTATGTCCACAAGCCAATCGGCTGTACGTATCGTGTCCTCGTCATGTTCAACCACAATCACACTGTTGCCGAGATCTCTCAGGTGCTTTAGTGTCTTTATAAGTCGTTCGTTATCCCGTTGATGCAGACCAATTGATGGTTCGTCCAGCACATATAGCACTCCCATCAGCCCGGAGCCAATCTGCGTCGCAAGCCGTATACGCTGTGCCTCACCACCGCTTAAACTCACAGCACTGCGTGCTAAGTTGAGATAATTAAGTCCCACATCCTGCATAAACTTCAAGCGGGCATTTATCTCCTTACAGATTTGCTCAGCAATGTGCATTTCTTTGTCATTGAGTTTTACATGTTTAAAGAAATCAAGTGCATCGTCTATCGAAAACTCACAAATATCCATGATTGAATGCTTTGCGACTGTCACAGCTAAAACTTCTGGCTTCAAACGACGTCCCTTACAGACGGCACACGGCCGTTCTTGCATAAAACGTTCAATATCACGACGTATAAAATCACTGTCTGTTTCTTTATGACGACGTTCTAGATTTGGAATAACTCCCTCGTATGTCGTTGCAAAACTGCGTCCCATTCCAAGCGAAACACGGTAAGTTTGTTCGCCCGTGCCGTACATCAATATCTGCATATGCTCTGGCTTTAAATCAGCCGTAGGAGCTTGTAAACTAAACCCGTAAGCGTCGGCTACCGCCTGAAGTTTGCGCATGTACCAGGCATCGACATTGATCCTATTAAACGGACGAATTGCACCTTCGGCAATAGAGAGTCGTCCGTTGGGAATAACGAGTTCAGGGTCTACTTCAAGTCGGTTGCCAAGCCCCGTACAGACCGGACATGCACCATGTGGCGAATTAAAACTAAACGTTCGCGGTTCCAGGTCTGGGATTGTGACATCAGGGTGGTCGATGCAAGCATATTGCAATGAATAAATTAAGTCTTCCTGAGTGTCGGCATTATGGACTTTTAATTTACCTTCTGCGAGGTCAAGTGCTGATTCGACACTTTGGCTCAAGCGGCTGCGGCTCGCTTCGTCGTTGACCAAGCGATCCACCACAATCTCGATGGTATGTTTATACTTTTTATCGAGTACAGGAAATTCGTCTAATGAGTACACTACGCCGTCAACGCTCGCACGAGCAAAGCCAAGACGCATAAACTGCTCGGGGATGTGCTCAAAAGCACCTTTTTTATCCAGAACAACCGGCGAAAGTACCATAAGCTTCGCAGATTCGGGCAGATTTGTAATCTTGTCTATAATTGCTTGGATAGTCTGACGCGTGACAGGCTTGCCACAAACTGGACAATGCGGCGTACCAATGCGCGCAAATAACAAACGCAAGTAGTCATAAATTTCAGTCACAGTAGCCACTGTACTGCGCGGATTGCGTGATGTTGATTTTTGGTCAATTGATATAGCTGGTGAAAGGCCATCTATTTGGTCAACGTCGGGCTTTTCCATAATGCCTAAGAACTGGCGGGCATAGCTGCTTAAAGACTCGACATATCGCCGTTGGCCTTCTGCATAAATAGTGTCAAATGCCAAAGATGATTTGCCAGATCCCGAAAGACCGGTTATAACCACTAGTTTGTTACGTGGTATCTCTAGATCCACGTTTTTGAGATTATGTTCCCTCGCCCCTTTGATAGTAATGGTGTCGCTCATCGGACGTTAATACTAGCAGAAAATGGCTATTATTTCCAGTCTATTCTGCCTTTTGATAGATTAAAACTGTATACTAAGACACATGAATCGCATTAAACGATACGGTAAAATAGTTGCCTTCGACACTTTGGCAGTTCTTTGTTTTATTGGTGTCATTTTGTTTGGTTGGCTCCCAGGGCCTGGTGGCATACCACTTTTTCTCGCAGGGCTCGCTTTATTAGCAGTTAATCATGACTGGGCAGAGCGTTGGCTTGAAACAGCGCGGCACAAAGGCAAAAGCTTTAAAAACATTTTGTTTCCTGACAAGCCATGGGTACGGCACGCTTATGACGCTGCTAGTGTAATGCTTTCAGCTGGGGCTACATACCTATTTTTTACTACTAACAATAGGCTTTTTGCTGGTGCAAGCATCGCTATTGTTTGTTTTAGTGTATTGGTATTTTTAATAAACCGTAACAGGCTCGATAAACTATCTACAATCATACATCCAAACAAGCATAAGCATATTAAATAATCTTATTGTAGAATAAGCTAAATAGTTGTATACTCCTGTTAATTAATCAGGTGGTAGACAGAAATGCTAACGTTTATAGTTTTGGGATATATCCCAGGCACTCACTCACAGCTCACTTTTAGTATTTTTATGCTTATTCTTGGCATAGTAATTACACCATTTGTATTAGTAAAGGCGGTACGTTTTATCAGCTTTCATCACCGTACACATCAGCTTTTCCTTGACCTTGTCTCACTTTAGTACTTGTATACCTATTATTCACCCTCATCCAAGGGCTCGGGGATTATACTTTCGCCGTAAAGCTGCAATTCCTCTAAGAGATAGTGCTGTGCACTTGAAATATCTTTCCGCTTAGCAAGCTCGCTGATACGCATAAAATAGCGGCTGAGCGCACTCTTTTCGCCACCACCAACCAGCTTTTCATATCGAAATTTTTCCCACGTTTCGCGCTCTTCGGGGCTGAGAGACTGCGGATAATTCCGAGCTTTATACAGTGGGAACAGCGTGTTAAGCCTGTCATCCTTAAATGTTAGGTATAGTGAACTGATTTCAGTCTTATCTGCCGCACGCACCACACCCATCGCGGTTTTATCGGCCTCGCCAAAGAAGCCATCATATAGCTGATTATCGACGTTCTTAATATCTGTTAATAAGCTAGCTTGTCTATGCTGATCCATGATGGTTAAGGCTTTTAGTAAGTGTTCTCGAAGATCTTTCATCTTATTCAACTGATCGCGGTGTTTTATAATTGTGGATACATCAATCTGAAGACGAGTCTTATTTTCGTCCGTCAAAACTCCCAGAGGAGCCACTGCGGGGCAGCGGTTAAACTGTAGTGTCTTGACTGGGAAGCGCATAGTTTCGTCCTCTTCACGCTTTTGCCATATGGTTACAATTTCCTCAGGAGACATATTTTCTAAGAAACTGGGGTCCCGACGCAGGTCATACACCAGTACACCCTGTTTGCCTGGATGCTCGCCAAGCGTCAGAGCCACGGTTGTTTTTTCGTATACCGTCGGATATTTGCCGCTGACATACACAAAGGGCTGACCGCTGTTCACTAACTCTTGCACCTTTTTTTTATCACGCATAGTTAGTAAGTAGTCAAACATTTTAGTTTGTTTGTTGCGTATCAGCCGTGCCACCGCTATTGTTGCTAGCACATCACTCAAGGCATCGTGTGCACTGACGTGGTCCAGTCCGTTAGCAGTTGTTAGTAGCTCAAGGCGGTTGCTAGCCCTGCCGTCTGGGCCCACTGGCCAGGTTATGCCACTTGGACGCAGCGCCCGGACCATGCGTACAACATCCAGCAAGTCCCAACGTCCACGTTTGTCTTGCCAGCACCATTCATAGGCATCATAAAAGTTTCTATACAACATGTGTCGTATAAACTCATCATCAAAACGGACATTATTGAAGCCAACAAAAATTGTATCAGGCGCGCAGATGTGTGATTTGAAATACCGCAAAAACTCCGCCTCAGTCAGGCCCTCAGCCTGAGTTGCTTGTGGAGTGATGCCGGTAATCATGATGGCATCAGGTTCAGGGAGTGTGTCATCGCTTAGCTTGATCAGGATATTGTCTGGTTCATCAATAGGCACAAGGTTCATATCCGTGCGCTGCCCACCAAACTGCATGATTCGCCCACTACGTAAATTGATACCCGTGGTCTCAAGATCATAAAAATAAAAACTGGCAGCCATATGACTGCCAGTTTACCATTAATTCTCGTTATATATTTACTTAACAGTACGCGATAGAGTCAATTGGCATCCAAACATATCCACTATCAACATAGCGACCATTCTGATAACCAACTATTCTTGACTCAAACGTATCGTTATATACGCGTGATGCAAAAATATCTTCTCCAAATTTGGCGGTTATACGAGGTGCATAAACCGTTGAAGTCCCTACGACGCTTGTACCTCTTTTTGTACGTTGATAGTGTGTAATCGTGTCTGATGATGTATTTGTGACATAATGTTTGAATTGCCACAAAGGTCCATAGGCACTAGTTACAGCCATCTTGCAAACTCGTGCGGTTGCGCAACCACCACCAGCACAATAAGAATAAGTATTCGTCCAGCCCGCAGCCTTGGCTTTCAATTGATGATTCTGCCATTGCTGCCAGCCAAGTCCAGCTGCAACAGATAATGCAACTATTGCTACAAGCCCTATTAGTACAGCTCGCTTAGTAAAATGTAAGCCATTAGATTTTTTAGTGCTACCGACTACTGCGCGAACTTGAGGTTTTTTAGTTTGTGTTGCCATGTTAACTTTCATTATTTTTACTGCTTTAGCATAAGCGTACTGCATGAGAGGGTATACAACAAGCAGAAACTGAGAATATTAACTAATACTGTGGATAACTTTTAGTGTAATACTTGCCCAATTATCTGTGATGTCGTAATAGGCCCATAAAAACGTGAGTCAATTGATTCTTCACGGTGGTCGCCTACTACAAAAACTTCATTTTGCTTAAGCGTTAGGTCAATATGGAAATAATTGTTTGTGCCAATATTTGTCCAATGATACATATTATCTGGTACATAGCCATTTGGATTGTCATGGTTAAAAATAGTTATCGTATTATTTTGTACGACCACGCGGTCATTTGGCAAACCTAATATCCGTTTAACAACATACGATTTCTGTTGCACTTCTGTAGTAAACAAATTATTCTCGTCTTTTTGAATTACTACTATGATGCCGCGCTTTGGCGTAAAACCACTACCAGTTAGCTTACCTAACTGTGACGGCAATATTAGTAGCGGATGTACAGTTTTATCATGCAATGTTGTTTCCATGCTGACGCCATCTACAGTAAACGACGTTAAAACAAAGCTATACATAGCTAAAACAATTACTATCATAGTTAATGGTATACCAATAGCTTTTTTATGGGCCCGCAAAGTATCAATTAAAGAATCGTCAAAATATTTGGGAGATTGAGCACCAGCTTTAGTTGCATCAAAACGACTATTTTTCCCTGCTATGTGTGTTATACGCCATATCCGACGCTTATGTAAGGCTCGCACAACTGCAAGTATGCATATCCAAATAAATGTTAGGCCAAAAATACTTCCAAAAAATATTATCAGTTTTGAAAAATGTTGGTACAGCGATGTGAAGTAATAATTAATTTGCCCAAAACTACCGTGCTGTATAACCTGCTTATCGCTCACTGTTTCACCATTTGTAAATATTACTGTCCGCTCTAGTGAGTGTTCACCACCTGGTACATAGCGCATATTAAATGGCATTAGTTGTTTTGAACTGTATGCCTGTACTCCGTCAACACTGTAGATAATTTCCTTTACTTTTGTGTTTGCCGGATCAGTAAGCAGCCCCACTATAAGAGTATCGGCTGAATATGATATCTTTTTGGGTGCTAAATCGAAGGGTTTTCCTTGATACATATAGTCACACGCCTTGCCAAGGGAGCAAGGCGGAACTGAAGAAGTTAATATTGCTTGCGGGCCGCCACTTCCGATGCCCGGAGCTGTATCGGGTAAGGTTAATACTAAAGTGCCAGGGATATTACGTGCTGCAATTGGTATAGTACCCACTTTTTGCCATTCATCACCCAGTTGTATTGCGCCGATTTTGTAACATGTAGTTGGCCCAGCGATCGCAAGCGGTTGAAAGTACAGGGTAGCTTGTCCGTGGTCTTCAGCGAGTAAAGCACGCACATACACATCAGGTTCAGTGACCGGTACCGAAACAAGGGCATTAGCTTGTATTCCTACATTTTGCCCACAATTTTCAGGGGTCTGTTCGGCATGAGTTACATTTGTACCGAATCCTAAAACAAGGCAAAGCAAACTAAAGAATAAAAGTATTGTGCGCTTCATGCTTATGGCATAATAACACGTACTTTCTCAGTTTCTACATAACAAAATTACATTTTTCTGGCTAATATTCGATGTCGCCGTAGCTGCCGATGATAACTTTTTGGCCAGGAATAATACCTTGGCGCTCAAGCTCGCGCATAATGCCCATTTTTTTCATAATGTCTTTGAGACGGCGCTCGCCATCTTCGTCATCAAAATGCGTCCGAGATGCAAACTTCTCAATTCGGTGCCCCGTAACTGTGTAATAACTTCCATGATTGGTGACTCTAAAACTAGTTTCGGTTGGCTGTAAGCGATAGACGGGGGTCTTATCTTCGGCATCTTTCGAGTCCTGTTCGGTTTTTTCAATCGCCGTCACTTGTTTTTTGACTGCGTATAAGAGCTCCTTGATACCCTGACCACTTTGGGCAGAAATGGCCATCAGCGGTGTCCCTTTTGGCACAAGCTTTTTTAGACTTTTGAGTAAATCAGCTACAATCTCCTCGTCTAAGCCCTCAATTTTAGTTATCACCACTACTTGCGGCTTACCACTGAGGTCATTCTTATAATCATGCAGTTCCTTTTGGATAGTCTTATAAGCGGCGGGGATGTCGTCCTGATAGGCATCAATAAGATGAATCAGCACCTTTGTGCGCTCAACGTGGCGTAAAAACTCGTCACCAAGCCCTTTGCCCTCAGATGCACCTTCAATCAGCCCCGGGATGTCAGCAACCAATAATGAACTGCCTTTATCAATGTCTACCACGCCAAGATTTGGCGTGAGGGTCGTAAATGGATAATTGGCAATTTCTGGCTTAGCATTACTAATAACACTCAGCAGCGTGGATTTACCGGCATTTGGAAGCCCCACGAGGCCGACGTCAGCAATCATGCGCAGCTCAAACACGGCGTTTAAGTGGTCGCCCGCTTCGCCGCGCTCAGCCACTTTTGGAGCCTGACGCACAGAACTCACAAAGTGAGCATTACCAAAACCACCTTTACCGCCCATTGCTACCACAAACTCTTGGCCGTCTTCGTTAAGGTCGGCTAGCTCAATGCCGTCTTCGGTCAAAACAACGGTACCAACAGGAATAGGAACTTTTAAGTCCTGGCCGCTTTTGCCATGCATGCGTTGTTTAAAACCGCCTTCGCCATCAGGCGCTTTTAAAGCCCGCTGAAAACGAAAATTTGCCAGCGTGTTTTGGTTACGGCTGGCAACTAGTACAACGCTGCCGCCTTTGCCACCATCGCCACCATCTGGTCCACCCCGGTCAATAAATTTTTCTTGCCTAAAACTGACGTAGCCGTTGCCACCGTCGCCTGCTTCAATACCAACATTTACTCTGTCAACAAACATGTTTTTTAACCTTTTATTTACTACAACAAAATTCTTATGTAATTATACCTCATAATTGTCAAAAACACTACACCGCCTCATCTAGTGTGCGATGGTGGTGCTTTTGAGCAGTGCAGTTCGGGATGAGAACCGAGCACCGCAAACGAGGCGTATGTTTGTATAAGGTGAGTGCGGAGCACAGGTTCTCGCCCGAAATGTGCGCTCAAAAGTACCAGTAACTAGTAGATGAACTTGGCGTAGCCAGCTGGCACCAACCGCCAGTCAATCCTACCCCAACCGCCAGCGCGGGTAGAGTCAGTCATACTAACTTGGCCAGCTGTATAGTTCATTTCTGTAACCCAAAAACTTCCGTCGTCATTAACTTGTTCTACTACAGCAACGTGGTTCCCCGATTGATATACAGCTCCAACTTGTGGTGAACTCCCCGTTGATAAGCCGGCACGCTGAGCAATGGTATACCAACTGTATGCGTTTCCAAGGTTGTTTGGGACGGGACGGCCAATTTCTGCACGGCGGTTTGAGGCGTACCACGTACACCAGCCATAATCATATCCATTGCCGCTGTAAATAGCCGCAACAGTAGCTCCGCCACTATAATTGTTGGTATAACCACCACCATAATATGTCGTTACGACCGGAGGTGGTGCAATACTCCCTCCAGGAATCACAATACGATCATTCAACTTGAGTCCGGTAACTTCGGCGTCATTAAAAGCGGTTATCTGGTCCTTATTAGCAGAATACTTGGTAGCTAATGATTCAGCAGTGTCACCAACTTTAACAGTATAAACAATGCCATCAATAGGTGGTACGACCATTACTGCTCCAGCTTTAAGCGTTGTTGTAGCTAAACTGTTAGACCATTTAATGCTGTCACTTGTTACGCCAAACTTCGTTGCCAAATCGCCAACTGACTCGCCGTCTAATACGGTGTAGTCCTTTATATCAGCTTTGGTTTTTATAACTGAGCTCAGTATTTGCGGCTTCGGCACAACTGCATAGTCAACAACATGCGTGTTAAGCTCGGCGGCCACTGAGTCTGCCTGGTTAGTTACAGAAGTTGTCTCAGCGAGGTTGGTCATGCGTGCTGCCGTTACGGCAATGTCTGCCGCCGAAAGCGTGTCAAGCGGATTAGTAGCTTGTGAGTTAGCAACGCTCGCATTACTTCGTTGCATGGATTTATCGTTAGGATTATGAAGCACCAAAGTAGCGGCAACAGCAACAATAGCCAGATTACCAACTAATAAGCCGTAACGAATAAAACGTTTTTTATAACGCTTTGCCGTTACTGTCCGTGATAACTTAGTTTTCATTGAATTGGCTGAACCAGAAATATCTGCAGGTAGTCCAGACAAGCGGGTAAGGCTACAAATAGCTTGCTCCTTGTTACATACTCTCGCAACCGATAGATTTTATCTGTAATAACAGATTAAAAAAACCGAGATGCAAGGAAAATTGTACCAATTATGTGCTATATGGTCAAGTTTGCAACAGTAATTCTGACCTCTGTTAAGCAGTTATCTTACCTCTGTTATTTAAAAACACCTTAAATTGAGCATTCTTAGTGATTTTAGATACTTTAATGATATAAAACTACTGTGGGGAACAGGTTTTACAGTGCGCGCTCACGGCGGCCTGATGCTCTGCAAGTGTCTTTGAGAAATAGGTCTTGCCGTAATCCGAGCCATCGCCCGCGACAAAGTATAAGTAATCAGTTGGTGCGGGATGAGCCACTGCCTGCAGGCCGCTTTTAGAAACGTTTGAGATTGGCCCTACCGGCAAACCATCGTTTAAAAATGTGTTATATGGCGATGCAAAAGACGTATCAACTATTGTCGTGTTCTTACCAGCGATTGCCATGCCATATATGACCGTAACGTCAGATTGTAGCCGAGTACCTTGCTTGATACGACTGAGGAACACTTGCGCAGCTGTCGAGCGGTCATCCTGAGACGCAACTTCACGCTCCACTATGGAAGCAAGAGTAATGGCTTGGTATACCGAAAGGTTTTCGGCAGCATAAGCGGCTCGTAGATCTGCCGTTAAGTAGCCGGCCATTTCGTCTAGTGAAGATTTTATAATAGTTGTCGGACTTGTATCTGCCGTTTTTTGAAATGAGTCAGGGTATAAGTAGCCTTCTAGACTTGCACCAGCAGGCTTGTCTAGCAGTGCAGCGTTGCCGGCATAGGTGCCAGGATTTAATGCTTCTTCAACTGATGCAGCACCAAAACCAGCGTCAATGAATGAGGCTCTAATCTGATCAAGCCGCTGACCAGGCAAAATCGTAAATAGATCAACGGCGACTTTGCCGGCTACAAGATCCTTCGTAATAGCTGTAGTGTTCTCATCACTATATAGACGATATGTGCCAGCTTTTAGCTTGTTAGTATATTCCTGACTTCTGACGTACTGCTTGAAGGCCCAATCTGCTCGAATTACCTTTTTAGTTTTGAGTATTGTCGCAATCTGATCAAGTGAAGCTCCAGATGGTATTGCTACAATTACTTCAGTATGCACACCTGGTGTGACGGCTAAGAGATTTTGCGTATATACACGCCTGACACCGTATAGAACTCCTGCTGCCAATATAATGACAATGGCCGTAATCAACAGTAACACCTTGCGCCACCTACCAATAGAAACTCGTGATCCTCTTGTATACTTCATGAGATTTCCCCTACATTATTTCCAGCCAACCAATCACGCAGAATGATAGTTGCTGCAAGTTTGTCGATATCACCTTTTTGATATGGTTTCTTGCGAGCTTTTAGTTCTTCTTCGGCTTCTAAAGATGTTACAGCTTCATCCTGCATACATATTTCTAGATCACAGGCTTTTTTTAGCTCAGCAGCAAAAGCAAGGGCCGAAGCAGTTTGGGCTGTCTCTTGGCCTTCCATGCCACGTGGCAATCCAACAACAACCGTGTCAACTGAATGTTTTTCAAATAGTTCAATAAGCTTTGTATAGATCTCAGGGGTATCAAGACGGTCGATAGTCAAGAGTGGCTGCGGCATACGAGCCCCATAACTTGCCAGCGCAACACCAACACGCCGAGAACCAACGTCAAGGCTCATGATGTTATGGGTTGCTATCATTTGATGTACTGCTCCCTGTTGCTGGTTTTACTACTGGCTTCTTAATTGTAACAGTAATTTTCTTAACTGACTTTGGTGTTGAGAGTACCCAGAAAGGAGAATAGTTAATATCTACGTCTTTTATGCCGGGCTTAGCTTTAATGATGTTCATAGCTTCACCGCGTTTTTTGCCCCGGATCTGCTCCTTGATAACGCTTGCATCAAGTGTTGGACCAGACACGACAATCGTACGCAAACTCATCTGTACCTCAGTAGGACTCTTACGGGTTACAACGCGTAAAACTGCTGCACCCAGGCCATTGTCTAAAATGCCTTCTTTAGTCGTCTCAATTTTTGTTGAAATATCTTTTTTGATTAATTGGTTTAAGTAGTCAGCCTTGACGCCCAATTCACTGTAGGTGGTTACAGCCGTTACCGTCACTTCGCTTGCTTCAGTGCCTACAGCTGGGCTGGTAGTTACTGCAGGCGCACTGATTGTTTTGGTCTCATCAAGCCCTTTTAGGTTGTCAGTTTGCAAGCTTTGTACAAGCTCAGTTGCAGCTACTGTATCTTGGCGACCCTTCATTTTGGAGGTTGCACCGTCAATGTCGGCCTGTGTAATCACGGTAACGATGCTCGTTGTTCCTCCGGTCATTGCAGAACCATAGGCATTAATGCCGCTAATTGATGAAGTATAGCTTCGTGCATCTAGGTTGTAGCTCGCTCCACCGTTTACTGCAATAACGTCAACATCCTGACTATCACCCACATTCGCACTCTTACATGTATTACCTTGATAAGTAGACACAGCCAAGGTAATATCTTTGCTCGTTAAAAATGTAAGACTGCCACTACTAAAACCGGTGCCCGCAGGTATCGTATGAGTGTTAACATCACGAATACAGTTTGTTAGTGTCATTGTACCAGTAGCCTTTGTACCGTTATCCTTCTTGCCAGTTGCGGTCGCTTTTTCGGTATCAGTTTTCTTTATTTCTTTGAGAACCGCAGGAACCAATGCTTGATCAACACTTAAGTCTTTGAGTGCTGTGTTAGCGGTAAAATTAATGTTCGAAACCACGCTACTGGTATTAGTCTGTATGACAACTATAGCTTTTGGCAGGATAACTGCAGCAAAGACCCATCCTACAACCAGCAAAATAACCGCGAGAATCGCCAAGAAAAAACTTAAGCGAAAACGGTCAAAATTGGGAACTTTAAAACCTTTAACAGTCTTTTGGGGCTTTTTTGAACTTTCAGTGCCTGGTCCATCTTCGACATCAATTTCATCGAGCTCAATGGTCTCGGTATCATCATCGTTTGCTATCAAGGCCGCAGCGGACAGCGCTCCAACTGTCTTTGTCTTATCCAAACCGTTATCAGTTCCCTCATCTGTTTCGCTAATCTCAGAAGTATCTGAATCATCACGCTCTGGTGGCAAAGGTATCTCTGGACGACTCTGTAAACTTTTTGCAACATGCAGACCAACAGCACCAGCCAGCGGCAGCAAACCAGCTTCAGATGTTATGAGTACCAGACTCTTTTTTGCGCTTAATGCAGACTTTTTAAGCAACTTCATATTAACAATGCTCTGAAGCACAGTGGCGCGCTTCGGCAGCACAAGAGCAACAATTTTCTCAGGTGATGATTTTACCTTCTCTATTATGGCCGTAATCTCGTCGTCTATATCAATATACACTGTATGCTTGCCACTGCCGGTACTTTCGAGTGGGCTGCTTAAAGGACTGCTCATACGCTTAATAACCTGTTTATACGTTCTTTGATTGAACCACTTGGAGGGCCTGGCTTTTGTTGGTTAATAGTATCAAGGCCAACACGCAGCAAACCCATAGCAGTTATGAAGGTATGGTCGGTCACTGCCCCCGTTTTGTCAATAATACCAACAACTTCGTCGGGTTCGATGTGCTGTACTTCGGGCTTCTTGGTAAATGGCAAGCTCTTGTACCAATCCGTGGAGTCTAACTCATCCATGAGCATATCAAGTGATGACCCGCCGCCACAGAGCAGAATCTTATGGGGCAAATGGTCAAGCTTCGTAAATTCACCGAGACCTAGCTCAACACCACTGAGCCATACATCAAGTGTTTTCTTAAGTGCATCGTGTATTTGTTTACGACGGTGCTCAGGAATTTTGTGGCTCTCTAGACCCAGCTTAAACATTTCAGCTTTATCAAAATCTACGTCCATATCACGTTCAATCGAACGAGTATAAGCTCTGCCACCAATGCCAAACATCTTAGTTCCCTCAACGCCACCTTCGTTTATAACCGCAATATCGGTTGTGCCACCGCCCACGTCCATGAGTATGGCGCTCATGCTGGCATTCTGTTCATTGCCAATGACGCTCCGCGCAACCGCAAATGGCTCAGCCGCTACCGCCAAAAGATCCAGATCAAGCTCATGCGCCGTGCGTTCCAGTGCACCGATGTGAATAAGGGGGGCAAATGCGGTGTAAAGCTGGACTAAAACGTCCTTTCCTTGGAAACCAACGGGGTTGCTCACACTGTATCCATCGATAGTAATGCTTACGAGTGCACTGTTAACCAGCCGAATTTCAACATCTTTGCCACCAAGCTCCCATGCCAGTTGTTGCTTTGCTTTTGCTTCGGCGCGCTGCTGGACAAGCTTAATAATCCGCTCTACTTCTGGCATATCAAGTGCTGTTGCAGCATTCTTACGGGTAAATTTAACGGTGGTAGTCGTACCCTTCACTAGCTCGCCGGCTATACCGATGACCGTCCCGCGAACACTGACGCCAGCCATTTTTTCTGCAATGCCAAGTGCCTCGTCACAGTTTTTAACAACACCAGCTATGTCGGCGATAGCACCAGCCTGCATATCAGCTAGTTCCTGATGCGCTCGCCCAACACCAATAATCTCAATAGTATCGTTTTTTACCCGACCAATGAGTGCCTTAACATTCTCTGTACCAATATCAAGCGCCACGATATGTTGGGTGACATTTTTACTGGCTTTATTGCCTTTGCGAAGGCCTTTAATTTTGTTAAGCATATACGGTTTATTGTACCATGCTATCTGGTAATATGGCTGAATAGACGCTACTTTTTTACAGTTTTATGCAAGTACTGCCTTGATTCTGCGAATACCCGCGGAACTCGCTTCTTCTTTAAGAATTTTGAACTTCATATTATCTTCATATAGCTGCAACGTGTGGTTTACGTGTGGGCCGCCACAAATCTCAAAACTAAACGGCTTTTTGGCACCGTCAGCAATCATTTTATAGACTTTTACTGTCTCGCCGTAGCGGTCGCCAAACTGTCCAAGAGCATGCATTTCCTCACGCGCAACGGTAGTTGGATATTCAGCAAAGCTCACCTTGAGGTCCTTAGCAATCTCTTCATTAACAATTTTCTCAACTTCGTCGAGCTGTTCATGAGTTACTTTTTCAGGGTGACTAAAGTCAAATCGCAACCGTTCTTCAGTAATGTTGCTCCCACGCTGGATAACATGGTCGCCAAGCACCTGGCGCAAGGCCTGGTACATGAGGTGCGTCGCTGTGTGATATTTTTTGTGGTGGTCTGTTTGTCCGCCAAGACCACCTTTGAAGGTACCTTTGGCTGCAGTTTGACTGCGTGATCGTTGTTCCTGCATCGCTATTTTGAATTTTTCATACCAATCAACTGTTACTTCTATATTATTTTTAAATGCTTCCTCAGCACTTAACTCAGAAGGAAAGCCAAATGTGTCATATAGATTAAAGATTTCTTTACCAGTTAAAACATTTTGTACACCATTTGCTGAAATTTCGAGTCCAGAAACTGGACCATCTTTAGTTACAGGGAGTTCTTCATAATATTTACCATCAATATATGGAAGATACTTGACAGTCTTAGACATACTCATAAGTACAGAAAGACCTTTACGTAAAGTCTGACGGAATACTTTTTCTTCACGTGCCAAAACTTCTACTACCTTTTGCACACCAGTAGCCACTTCAGGGTAGTCGTCCTTATATAGGTTCGTTATTACTGGAACAATTTCTTCTAAGAAATTTTGTTCGATGCCTAAATCAAAAGCTTTGCGAATAGCACGACGAATGAGACGCCGCATAACATAGCCTTGCTCCTTATTGCTAGGCGCAATGCCGTCTACAGCTAAGAAAGTTGCAGCCCGAAGGTGATCCGCTATAACACGCATGCTTTCGGTGTGAGAGTCGTAGTTTTTGCCGCTTAGTTTTTCAATCGCCTCAATTATTGGCCACAAAATACTGATTTTAAAAACATCAGAGTTGTTTATCTGCGCAGCAGCAATGCGTTCAAGTCCACCGCCAAAGTCAACGTTTTTAGCAGGAAGTTTTTCAAATCCCTTTTCTGTCCGTAGATATTCCATAAAGACACTGTTGCCGATTTCCATAAATCGGCCACAATCGCAGTTGGGGTGGCATAATGGACCCCATTTTGTGTCATGTGGCTGGTCAAAAAGATAAAATACTTCACTGTCTGGGCCACACGGCTCACCGACTTTGACGTCCTTAGGAGCTCCATTTCGGCTCCACCAGTTTTTCTCATCATAAAAGAAAATCCGTCCACCTTGGTCACCTATTTGATAGCCGTTATCCTCGGATCCTATTTCTACCTGTTTTGCATCCACACCTTGTTCTTGAAACAACTCAGTCCATAATGCTGCACTTTCAGTATCTTTCGGTACATCAAATTCAGGAAAACCGCTGCAACACGTGACATATAAGCGTGATGGGTCCAAGCCTACTTCACCGACCAAAAATTCAAAGAACCATTTGAGTTGCTCTTTCTTGAAATAATCGCCCAGTGACCAGTTGCCGAGCATCTCAAAAAATGTTGTGTGGCGATTGTCGCCCACTTCGTCTATATCTTGAGCACGTAAGCATGTCTGACTGTCTACGAGTCGTGTACCGTTTTGGTGCTTTTCTCCTAGTAAATAAGGAATTAATGGCTGCATACCACTGCCAGTAAAGAGTGTCGATGGGTCGTTTTGTGGAACCACGAGTGCCCGTGGGATCACTACATGCCCCTGATTTTTCATAAACTCTAAATATTTATTTCTAATTTCTTGTGCGTTCATAGTGCTACCTACCTCTGTTTTTAAACAATATTACTGCGAAGTTAAAGACAAGTTACTGTATAGCTTTCCGCGCATGCCGTAGCAGCTCCATAATGGTAAATCTTCATTGAAACTATTTTAACAGAGGTCCAGCTTTTTCTAAACTATAATCCCGCCGCCAATAACATGATTGCCGTCATAAAGCACTGCGGACTGTCCTGGTGTAAGAGCGCGAATTTCGTCTTTAAGCACAATTCGTATACCTGATGGCACAAAACGCACAGTGCAGTCGACAAGAGGTGCACGGTGTCGGGTACGGACTTGTAACACAGCGTTTTCATGTGGAGGTTTATTGATCCAGTGCTCATCAGTGAGTAAAAGTTCATTGTTCCATAGCCGCTCGTCGGCGATATCTGTCGTCACATAAACCTCGTTCTTATCCATGTCTTTGCCTATGACGTAATACGGAAATCCGCCTCCTACATCAAGCCCATGACGCTGACCAATCGTATAAAAAATGGCACCGTCATGTTGGCCTATGACTTTATTACCCTGGTCCAGTATGACACCCTGCTTCTGTGGTCCAAGTTCATTAAGCAAAAAATCTTTAATACCTACTTTGCCAACAAAGCAGATGCCCATACTTTCTTTCTTTGTAGCCGTGACTAAGCCAAACCTTTTCGCTAATTCGCGCACCTCAGGCTTTGAATAGATACCAAGTGGAAACAGCGTTTTATGAAGTGCAGGTTCAGTAACTCTATACAAAAAATAAGTCTGGTCCTTGTTGTCGTCTTTGGCTCGTAGCAGCTGCCCATCTTTAGTAGCAGCATAATGCCCCGTAGCGATCAGATCAGTGCCGTCCTCAAACGCCGTTTCTAGAAAAAGTTTAAATTTCACTTCTTGATTACACATGATGTCTGGGTTGGGTGTCCGACCGGCTTGGTATTCGGCAACCATATAATCCACTACCTTTTGGCGATACTCAGTCTCAAAATCATACATTTTAAACGGTATACCAAGTTGCACTGCAACGCGTTTTGCATCTTGGAAATCTTCTTTCCACGGGCACGTGAAACCTGGCAGATCTTTGCTCCAGTTTTTCATATACACTCCCGTAACATCATAGCCCTGCTCTTTCAGCAAAGCTGCTGTAACGCTTGAGTCTACACCACCAGATAATCCAACAAAAACTTTTTTTGACATGTTGTATTAATTATATCAAAAAATACCGTTCAGCGCTGCTCAAAAAAATCAAAATAGTTTAAATATTCCACGATAGTGCGTTTTAGCAACTATGCTTTTAGTCGAGCTACTTCTTGTTTGAGCTTTTCGTTTTCTTCTTTTAGAGCAACCATCTTGAGTTCTCTACCAATCATAGAAGTATTCATTTGTTTAAGCTTTTCAAGTGCATTTACTTCGTCAGTAACGTTTGTCGCAAGTCCTACAACGCCTATTAAAGAGTTGTTCCTGTCACGTATCGGCGTATAGATCGTTCTAAAGATTATTTCTCCTACTTTTGCCTGATATGTAAAACTTTTGCCACTTAATACATGGCGGATACCGTCCGTTACTTCTGGTAAGTCTTTGTAGATTTCATAGGCAGATAGCCCTCTAACCTCGTTAGGTTTAAGATTGAGTGCCTTTAGACCGTTACCAACTGACAGTTTAAAAATACCGTCCATGTCTAGCTGGAAAAGTATAACTGGTAGTTCACCGATTATTAACTCTACTTCATCACTATTCATACACTTAGTATACACAGATAATCAAGTTGAGGCCGAGAAAGACTTAATAGTTAATGCGTTTTTCAGCTTGCTTACGCAAACTTCTCAACCTGCTCTTAGAACCAAGCCAATAGCTGAGTATAACGAGTAAAAATGCCGCAACAAGCGGCCACCATAAAATTACTGTTTTGGTAGTTGGGGCAGATTTTGTGATAATTTGGTTGTCTTGTGCCAAAGCACCGTTTGCTACTGCTACAAGCTGCAGGAATGAAGACTCACCATTAGCATCGGTCACCTTAATAACTACTGCGTACACACCAGGCTTTGAATACTTATGACTAATGTCCAGCTGACCCGGAAAAGCTCTACTTATAAGCTCTACAGTGCCGTCCCCCCAATCAATACTTATGGCATACGGACCTGTACCGCCACTTAAAATAATAGGCCATACCAAGTTATCTCCTGGATTAGCTCCTCGTTTTGCATAGTCGCTTGTCAGGCTAACACGTGGAGCATTGTTATTAAAACCAGTTGGCGTAAAGCTAACAGTTACTTTGTTCGAATCTGGACCCGTTTGGTCGAGTGCATCGTATACTTTGGCTGTAAGTTCATTTTTGCCACTAAACAGATCCGTTGTGATAGAAAATACCCCGTTAATACACTGTCCCGAGCCGGAAAACACACCGTTTTTAAATAGCTTTACCAACACGTCGCCCGCACATGTGCCCCCCACTTTAACTGGCAAGGTCGAAAAGACTTGCCCGTCACCTGGAAAGGTTATGCGAGCGCCCACTGTCGGCGGGTCAGCTGGAATCTTTGCCTGGAGGCCTGTAGAACCAGCCTGTGGATTAGTAATTGCAAAAGCCAACTTGTACCCGAACAGAGCCGTAACCACTACCGTAAGAGTAGCTATTGATGAAATCCCTACAAATACAAAGCGTAAGCTACTACCGCGTTTGTTTTTTTGTACCATAGGATTGATTATAGCAAACCTTTTATGCTTATTTTCTTACACTTACTTTTTTAGCGATGTAATTTTTTTCTTTTAACCTGGATTTTTTTGTAAATCATATATGAACCAATCAGAATCGCAAGCAACAAAATTGCGCCAACCACTAACATCCAAACAGGTATAAACCAGAAGCTCGTTTTAGCGTTAATAAGTGCACCATTAGACGGGGTATATCCGTAGCTTGCAGTTACGGTGTAATGACCAAACCACTTTTTATTAGTCAGGATAGTTTCAAACTTACGAATACTAGAGGGCAGTACGTTTGCTTGCGGTTCACTGTTATTAATTTCCTGTACTGCAACCACTTTACCCTTTGAATCTTTGACCTGAATTTTACCATATGGTTTTTCATGGGTATCACCATCGTTTTTAAGTCGAGTAATTATACTAACAGGGCCTGATACTATAATTTTCTTAATCTTACCATCAACAGCAGCGCCAAACTGTACAAGCTCCAGATGCTCTCTGATATTGCCTGGAACGTTAACTAAGAAGATCGACCCGACACTTGCAGTCAGCGCAACGTTTGCCCCATTTTTTGCTGTATCCTCTGGCAAAAACCTGATGGCACCGTAATATCCCCCAGCAGCGGCACCGCTCGGGATGGTAATAGTAACTTTAACTTCTTTACGTTCGTTTGCTGCAACATCAAATGCAGGTACATCTTGAATAAGTTTTTTCAAGCTATGACTTGGGGCAAATTCGTTATCGAGCAGTATTTTGGGCTGACCATCTTCGGATTCACTAGCAACAAAATCATTAACAACAGCTTTTGCCTTTAGCGGCAACCCTGACGGGTTCTCTACCATAATAGAAACTGTCTCGGATTTACCCTTCTCGATAGTCACTTCATTTCTAACTGGCGAAATACGAAAACCATTAGCTGTTGGCTTACTGGTTTGCGCGTAGACGGGTTGTAACGCCATAAGCGCAATCAATCCTACAACAAACGTACTTACAATGCGTCTTATATAACTCATAGACTCCCTATTTACCCTAGCTTTATTTTTTACGATTCAACATCCTTATGGTATCAAAAGAAACAGCTTATTGTCTAATAATCTAGATAAAATACATATAACACTAGTAGTTTTTAGCATAAGCTCTTAGAATGTATACAAATGTATAAGATTGGGCATCGGAAGAGAAACATTAGACACCAGGTGTATGTTATGACAATCATCATGACTATATTCGTGGGTATAATTGCAGCAGGCATATTTTATATTTCAAATACTGCAGAGCACGCTACTATAAACCAGGCTACGCCAGTAAATAGGAACTTTGATCCAAACAACGCAAAACATAACTTAAAAATTGATACGGAGTTGTATACAATGGAGCTGCCCTCCGATTGGAAGCAAATTGCACAAAATGCTGACACCCGCTACACCAGCACAAAGTGGCAGCTGCAAAGTGGTATTCAAAATCGTTGGATAGAAGTCTTTACAGACCGCATACCTCAGGATATGGCGTTTAACCGGATTATTCCCATTGTCATATCAGGTAAAACTATTACACGCGAAACAGCGTCTGATAATTGTAGTAAATTTACTCCAAAAACAAGTGACGCAATCTTAAAAGTACCTTCAAAATGGCAGTATGCAACTTTTCTGTGTGACCTTAGCAATGCTACGGACAATATTGTTGGTGTAGCCGACAAGACCGGCACGGTTCTGAGCCTTTCCGGGAACGTAAGAGGTACGCATTCCTATATGTTTGTTTACACAGATAGGAGCATTCCCGAAGACCAAACCCCAATATCAATCGCACTAAAGACCTTCACTCCAAAATAAGACCTTAAAAATTCGCGAGAGCTACAAACGTAAGAGTAGTGGCATAGTAGCCTCCTGGCTGATTTGCATCGATATTGGCAATATAACTTGCCGTAAATTTGCGATAATTATCTACAGTCGACGTCGATGCTATTGTATCGCCACTGTTAAATATAAAATTGTCTGGGATATTGTAGCTCCCCACTGGCGCAGCACTGCCCGTTCCTGTCGGGTTCTGCCCAATAACTGGCGAGATGTTTTGACGCAAATTCATGCCAAATTGGTTAGTACCGGGCAGCGAAATTGACATATTTGACATGGCTTTTAAAACATTGTTGCCCGAAGTCAAAGAATTGCCATTAACAGTAACTGTGTAGCCATTGTCGGCATTAGTACCAGCTACAAATTGTGAAGTTGCGGTTGTAACGTTGTTTGTTTTTAACGTTCCCATATCTATTGAATCGCCAACTGTGTTAGAACAGTCGACACTAACTATAGTAACTCCAACGCAAAACTCTAGTCGTTGCGGTACTTGTGTACTTACGCTGACGTCTCCCATTATATTAAATGCAACTCCAGCCTCTTCTACTACACTTCCACCCCGTGCAGCAGCGGAGTATGTCCTAAGACGTATATACTGTGCCCCAGTACTCGTTGGATTAGCAACGCCGGATAGCTCAAACTTAAAAGTATTCGCAGCCACAACTGAAGCAGTGCGTGAAAAAACCATTCTATGAGCATTAGTTTGACCAGCGTCAATTGTAAAGTCATTTGTGCCCGACTGAGACGCTAAGACTGCAGAAGACAGATTAAGCCCAGGAGGAACCGTACACGATGTCCCGGGGAATGGGTCATTGCTGCAAAACTCGGCTTCTACCGAACCTAACAGGCCTGGTGACACCGTGCTAAAGCCAATCTCATAGGTGACATTCGTACGTCCGGCTACGCTATCCGAAATCCTCACATATCTATTAAGCAAATTATTACCTACTGCCGCGCTATACCTAAACGGGCCTGCTGTAAATAGCAAGCCCGTTATACCTATAAGTAGTGCTAGTTTTTTTAGTCCTACTTGCAGGCGCATAGTATTTTATCCTATACGGATTAGTATGTACCTGTTGCTATGAATGTCACAGTTGAGGTGTAAACACCAGACTTGGTTGTCGTGGATGATTTACCAACGAAGTCAACTGTAGCAGCAGCTTCTGTAGTCGGACCTGCAGTCGTCAAGATTTGATCGCCGTAAGTTGAAGCTAGGTTGGTTGTGTTGAAGGCATGGATTGTAGTTGAAGTACAGCCAGCAACCGTTCCGTAGCCAACATCTGTTTGGCTCGCTCCTGCAACGATGCGGAAGCCATATTGCTCAACTGTTGCAGTCGAAGAATCTGCCGTACATGTTCCCGAACCTGAACCTGTAGCAGTAATTGTGTTTGAGCCAGAAGTTAGAGTTGCGGTCTTGGCACGAACCGACACACCGCTGGTTGCATTGCTCGCAAGTCCAAGCTTGGCCGTTAACGGGGTTGTAGCGTTTGTAGAAGTAAGGTATGCCGTAGTGGTGCTAGAAAGTACTCCGAATGAGTCACCTAGAACCATACCGGCTACGGTACCGCCTGCACAGTTAGCACCAGTTGTATAGACACAGAATAGTAGTGTTTCTTGGACCTTAGCGGTAACTGTTACTTGGTTAGCTGTAGCCATCGCAAACCCACCGTCGTCGGTATGCACTGTGTTAACATCCGGGTTAGCAAGCGTATAGCCCGTTGCACCGGTAGTTGTTGAGTAGGTATACATACGTGCATAGAAGGTTGCAGGAGCAGAAGTCGGGTTTTGAACGTTATTGATTGCAAATGTAATCACACTTGAGCCGGCTGTCGTGGCAACACCAGTAGCATTTGTTAGGAACAGGGTGTTAACACCAAGTGTTGATGCTGCTGTCCAGCCAGATGCAGTAAGTACACCACCAGTTGTTACGGATGGTGAACCGCCGATAGTAAAGCCTGTTGGAGCTGTACAAGTTGTGTCACCAATAATAGGTGAGTTTGTACAAAACGTCAGAACGATACCTTTTAATGAAGCCATGGTTGTAGCAACTGTTGCGTTCACATTATAGGTAGTGCTTGCTGCACTACCTGCATTTGATGAGCTGCTCATTTGTACTGAACGTACTGTTACTTGTGCGGCCGATGCGCCTTGAGGCAATAGAGCCACCAGTGAGCTTAAGGCAAGCACCGTCGAGGCGGTGATGTACACAATTCGCTTGAATAAGCGAGATATTTTAGTCATATGTTTCCTTTTAAATTTTTATTTTCTTGTCTACAGAGCTAAATGTAGCATAAACGCTTTAATCAGACAAACCTTTTATTTGATAAGTTATCCACAGTTTATTATTTGCATACAATCAGTTTTAATATCCAGCCGTTGCCACCATAACATGGTTCATCACGTAAGTTCCTGATGGAGTTGTTGAACCTATATTTAGTATATAAGAGATTGTAAAGTCTGTTTCGCCCGAACTTTTAGTAGACTGGGCAATGGTGTCGCCGTTTACATATTTATAGACATTTGCGGTGTTATAACCGCTCGCCGCTGTTCCAAAACTAAATGTACTGTCAGGTACTTGAACGGCATTTGCACCAAAAGTTATCGGTGCAGTGTTGGCAACTACATTTATTCCAAACTGCTCCGTGCCCACAGCAGAGGCAACGGCAGAAGCCGGAGCAGCCATTGTATGCGTGGGTATGCTTGGCGGTGCAGATGCATTTCTAACAGCATAACCACTTGATACATATGCTTTAACATAGAATGTTGCCGTACCTGTTGTCGTAGAACCCATAGACTGCAAACCAAGATTAATGGTCGTTGCATTGACAACAAACTCAATGTATTCCTCACGCGGCGTGACTGTTCCTGCTGAACTTTTGTAGCTTGTACCTGATCCATCACCAACACCAAGCGCTCCGGTGGCACTGCGCGCACTGTAATTAGTACTGCTCAAATTAGTATCACCACCGGTTCCAAAATAATATTCCTGAGTAGAATAACTAGTTGAAGTTGGAGTTGTCTGAGCAAATGTAACAATTGGGGCCATGATTAATAACCCAAGAACACTGAATACCACTGCGAGCGATTGGATAGATTTTTGTACCCTCATTGCTGGAGTATTATATAGTGCTTTTGGTTTGAGCGCCATTTACAATACCGATTAATTAGTACGAATTTACGACTTAAGTATTAATTATGCTTACGCTTTTAGGCTCAAGCCTGTATCATATGAATAGGCTAAAAAAAAGATAATTATCAATGGATAACAAAGACCAATCAATTACAGAGAGCGACTCGCTCGAAACACCAATCAATTCGCCGGAAGAAACTGGTGTTGTTATTGCACCCCAAGTTTCTGAGCGCGGCGAAGTCATATCGCCACAGTCAACCTTGCCGGATAAACCACCAAAAGACAAAGGTCTAAAAAAAGTTTTCAACACATTAAATTTATATAGTCTGCTCTTGATAGCAGTTTTGCTTATATTAGGTGGTATTTCCTACTACGCTGTTGTCCAGAACCGTAAATCTGCAAAAGATAGCACACTTACTACCCAGAAACTCACCCAGGATACTTTCGATAAACTTGCCAGTACTGACTCAACTGTGGGCGATGCTAAACAGATAATTAACATTGAGTCCAACGCAATATTTGCAGGTGGCGTTATAATAAAGGGCAACATAGATATTGCAGGCACACTTAAAGTTGGTGGACCGCTTTCGCTGCCTGGCTTAACTGTTGGTGGTACGACCAGTTTAGAGACAGCAGCAGTTAAAAACTTAACCGACTCTGGAGACGCTTCATTCCAAGGTAAAGTCACTATTCAAAACGGCATAAGCGTAACAGGTAGTGCTAGTTTTAGCGGCACTGTAACAGCTGCTCAAATTAGCGCCGATTCACTTATTCTGGGCCGTGACTTACAACTAAATAGTCATATCGTTACTAGCGGTGGTACACCATCACGAACCAATGGCAGCGCACTCGGCGGCGGCGGTACAGCCAGCAACAGCGGTAATGACACGTCAGGTACGGTGGCCATCAACACTGGTAACAATGCACCTGCTGGTTGCTTTGTTACGCTCACTTTTACCCGTGCCTACAGTAGCATTCCACACGTCATAATCTCTCCCTCCAGCTCAACGGCTGGCGGCATTGGTTATTATGTCAACCGTACTGCGAGCGGATTTAGTATCTGTACATCATCGGATGCGCCTGACAATACCGCAGGTATTACATTTGATTACATCGTAACTGGCTAAATTTAGATGTCTAAGAAAACAACGACTTTGTCGGCTTTGACGTGCATTACTCCGCGAGTAATCCGAATCTTTATCTGTCCACTTTCGCGGTTAATATTCAGTTCACAAGGGTTCAAAAGTGTCATAAAATTGTGATGTTGTGGCAGCACGTCAAACGGGCCCGTGCCATTTACGGCTGATATACTGTATGCATCTTCGTCAAAATATGTCTTGAATGGTGAGTAAACTTTGATATGAACCATGAGCTTATTACTCTTTCCATTTTGAGCAACTGCAGCTTTAGTCGTTGCAGTATGCTCACTCATACTATTATCTCTTCGACTCCGGCTAACGTCATCTCACGAGTAAAAGTCTCACCCTTTTGACCGTTGAGATCCTCCGTAACGTACATACGCTGCGAGAAAAACTCAATCAGCTTGCGGGCCTTGGCATAGTCAGAACGGTCGGATGGGCTCAGTTCATTCTCGCCAATAATGGCAATGATACCTCGCAACGACTCGTGTTTTTGCATGAGGTTTTGTACCTGCACACTTAACACATAATGTCGCTCACCAACAATTTCAGGCGTCAACAAAGATGAGCTTGTGCGCAACAAATCAACGGCTGGTCGAATACCTTGTTCAGCAACTTCGCGCGACAATACAATGGTACTATCCAGCTCATGCTGGATCATTTGCACCGCAGGGTCACTCAAGTCATCTGCAGGTACATAAATAGTCTGTACGGCGGTTATAGAGCCCTTATCGCTTGAGCTTAGCCGATCTTGCAATACTTTGATATCAGAAAAAATAGTAGGCTCATAGCCACCCTCTGAAGGGATCTGCGACATAATCGTACTCAGCTCATTACGAGCTTGCACATACCGATACATGTTATCCGCAAAGAACAGGATGTCCTTGCCTTCTTCATCTCTAAAATATTCTGCCAATGCAACAGAGCTGACGCCGACCAACGAGCGCTGGACGGGATTTTCATTCATCTGCCCAAAAAACATAACCGTATTTTCAAGCAGTCCACGCTCTTTGAGAGTTTCGAAAAGTTCGTGTCCCTCACGTATACGCTCACCAATGCCTGTAAAGAAACTAAGTCCCGCGCCACTCTTAGCGATATTATGGATAAGCTCCATTGTAAGCACTGTCTTACCAACACCCGCACCCCCGATAATGCCAATCTTACGACCTTTAACAAACGGCGCAAAAAAGTCGATAACTTTAATGCCTGTTTCTAATATCTCAGGCTTAGTATCTGCAAATGTACTATTACGAATTGGTAGTTTAAAGATATTTTTTCGTCTGACATTTGGATCATCAAGTAGTGACGGCTGTTCATCAAGTGGATACCCAAGTGCATCAAATACCCGCCCGATGGTCTGCGGGCCTATAGGAATCTCGATTCCCCTGCCTGTTCGCTCAACTGCCATACCGCGCTGAATTGTC
>JAYTSU010000037.1:0-13834 GCA_043745485.1 Candidatus Saccharimonadota bacterium | reverse complement strand
AAAATCAGTGGATCTATTTAGCAGCTGCCTTGATGTCTGCTAAACTAACACCTCCTACTTTGTCAGTGTATGGATTTGGTGTTTGCACTTCCGTTGGCTGAACAGCAACTATAGTGTACGTTTTAGAAGGATATAGACGGGTCTTTTTAAAAATCTCCATAGACTTGAGATTTTCTTTCTTAACGTAGTGGCGGAAGTAGGCATTTGCAATGATATCAGCCATCCTAATTTCGTAAAAATCTTTAGAATCGTAAAAGTTCATACAGTTACGAATCTCTTTTGTGAATACTGAAATATTCTCGTTAGAATCAGGATATTTAATAAACCTTTTTACGTAAGGATGATTGCTTCTCCATGTATCTAAATGAATAAATCCACCACCGTGATATGATAAATTCCAAAGCGACGTGCGCATGGTGTCTAACCAGTAGTCCATATGAACAGGCTTGTCTATGAAGCCTTTGTCCATACGAATAGTTAAATCACCTAGTTCACGATCAAAATCCTTATTTACACTCCATACAACAGAGTCTCTGAAAGCGCCATAAATAGTGCTAGACAACAGTTCAATTTTTAGTAAAGTTTTAAGGCTTCGTTTGTTTAGCCACTTTGACATATCTTCGTAGAACTGTGCGATTTTATAGTATTTTTTCCCGTCATTTCTGTATTGCTCAGCACCTTCGAGTAACTGCTTTACGTTTTTATCTCTTTGATATTTGATTGTATCTACATTAAAATCAATCAGAGGGGTCGCAAAAACATGGTGTTTTGTGCCGTGAACATTATTATTCAACAATACCTTTTCTGCAAAATCAGACAGCTGCTCATCGTCAAGAAGCCAGCCCTTAACCTCTCCGTCTTTTCTACATCTATCTGGCAGACCTTGTTCCCATTCCTCAAATACTTTTTTCAGTTTCTCATACTTTTTTGGACGTATGTATACAGCAGCAAACATACCCATATGTTCGTCCTCAAAAGTACCCGAATCATCAATACCAATTATCATCAGGGATATTCAGTGCCGATTACGCTTAATAAAAGATTGGTTTCAACTTCATCTGTCTTCTGCAAGAAGTCGACTGCTATTTGTGTAATTTGCGGTAAATAGCTAAGTAGAGAATCCCCATTCACAACCCAGTTACGATTAGTCCCATCATGCTCAAATACTTTGTGAGTCTTGGCTTTTTCCATAATGCTGTCTATAGAACCCACATGTCTAGGCTCGAACTCAAACGTAAGTACAGCCCTACCTGGCTCCACCGTGAGCCTGTGCGCTAGATAATCCCTAAAACCACCCCAAACAAGCTCTAGGACTTCACCATTACCTGACAAACCAAGATCTAACCCGCTATCCTGGACAAATTTCATAAAATGCACAAAGGTCTCGGTTTCGTTTTTTGCACTTCCGTCAGTGATAAATTTGTCTGGTCGTTTTATGCAATAATAAGTTTTGCCTAGAAAATTTAGTGCAGTAAATAAACTTAAAGCGACCACTATATTACCGCCACCAATATTATCTGGGGTTCCTTGATGCTGAAGATTGTGTTTGCGAATATAGAGGAAAGCTTTTAGGTCATTTTGCACGCCAGCAATGCGATCGATTATGTCTTCTGTGCATTTTTCGATAATCGGATTCTTCATGATCGGTGACTTGTAGCCTGAATTAAGGTTTTGGCGATTTTATTACGTGCAGTACTTTAGACTGCGCAAGGTAGTCCATCGAATCATCGATATCTATAACGATAGGTGGATAATCGTTAGTTGACTCTGATATAAGCGCAACCTGCTTGTGCAGCTTATCTACTATTAGTTTTTTGATATTTGCCATGCCATCGATTAATGAGACGACGTAATCATTAGAGGTTGGAGTATATGTGTCACCATCAGCAATAATATAATCACCGTTATCAGCGGATAATTTTTCTGGACCGATCTTTGCAATGTTCATTGAATCACCGACGACTTTTAATGCATATAGTTTTTCACTAAGGCGAATAGGTAGCTTAGATGAAGATACGCGTAGATAGCCGCTGACTTTACCTTCCGCATACAATGTAGCTTGGCCCGCATTAGCTGAACCAAGTACAGGAATTCTTACGAGGTCCGACTTTTTACCAATAAGATTACTTTCTGACAAAATTTCCTTAGAACTTGTGGATGGTTGTAGCTTACCCTTGGAGATAAGCATCGCTCGGTGATGCTTCACCTGTTGCAGATATTTCGCACCCGTAAGGCGCTGTAGTTCAGACAACTTCATGCTGGATACGTCATGCTCTTTACTAAGCTTTAATAACTCTGTTTGGATTGGATGCATTAATAATATTATAGGCATAAATCATTGTAAATTCAACAGACTTTATAAACTTTATTATTTCTTTACTTTTTGTTATAGTAAAAAGTATCAGATAGAAAATAAAAATCTCATCTGAGGGTAGGAACCAAATGGGAGGTTCCGATAATATTAATAAAGTTTCCTGTAGAAGCAGGATGAAAGGAGCTCTTAAATGAGCAATATATTTAGATCCCCTAGCACTACACGTGTTGGTGGATCGTTCAGCGAACAAACAAAAGTTGCAGTTTGGAACGCCATGAAAGGCGCAAATTTCAAACCATTAACCGACTGGCGTTATGATACGTGCGGTCGACTCGTCAGATGGCAAGACTACGGAAAAACGACACAGTACGGTTGGGAAATTGATCATATCAATCCTGTTGCACGGGGAGGAAGTGACGATATTAGCAACCTACAAGGCTTACAGTGGTCTAACAACAGATCAAAATCAGATACTGTTGGTGTAAATTACTGTACCGTAGGATAAAAATATGGATACAGACATTCTAGAGCAGATAAAGAGCTTAGGTGCTATTAATAGCAGTCTGTTTAGTTCCGCGTTAACAGATAATATTAAGCATGCCCTAGAATCATCACAAAAAGTCGTAGAATCGTACAATTCGACAATAAAAAATGCTGTTGAGCAGATACAAGCACATATGAAGATTATTGCTGAAAGAATTAAAGTGGCTGTAGCAAGTATCATACAACCATTCACATTATTTCAGAGCTGGAATCCTCTTATATATGTATCACAACCTACAGGGTGGGATAAACGCAAAGCCGATTACTTAAGCGTAGACACCGACCAGTACGGTTACTTCGTATTCGGTGGTATAACCGTATTTAAATTACATTCACGTACTTCACGCTGTGGCAGGTATCTGCACCGTCTACTCCTTTCTGTATCTGAAGAAGTGACCTACGAAGAAATTCAACAATACATAGGTTCCGGGGATAGGACTAAGGCATTTAAAGATTTGAAGTACAGACTAAAGCAAGAAGGCTACACCCTAGACTACGAGCTCATACGTACCGAAGGCATCGCACTAAAAGGCATAGTGGCCGCCTAATAACAGTAGTAGAGACCCTTAAGAGTCCTGCCCAACAATAGCAGGACTCTATTTAATTGGACCTGTAAACGCAAAATAACAAGAAAGGAATTACGTTTATGGGTAACTTATCAATTCAACAGGTGAAAATAGGCGACCTAAAACCAGCCGAGCATAATCCGCGTAAATGGAGCGAAGAAGCCATCATGCAGCTAAAGGACAGCATCAAAGGCTTTGGGTTAGTAGATCCGATATTAGCCAACGGTGCCAAAGAGCGCAAAAACGTGGTAATTGGCGGCCACTTCAGACTAAAAATAGCTAAAGACCTTGGTTATACCGAAGTGCCAGTTGTTTATATAGACATACCAGATATAGAGCGCGAAAAAGAGCTGTGTTTGCGGCTAAACCGCAATCAAGGGGAATGGGACTGGGAGTTGCTGGCGCAGTTTGATGAAACGCTTTTGGCAGATATTGGTTTCACCAGCGAAGAGATGGATACTATTTTTGACCTAGACGATGTCGTACCAGAGAATTTTGACCTTGAAAAAGAGCTCAAGAAGCTGGATATACAATCCATAAAGGCTCAAAAGCGCGAAGTCTATAAGTTGGGCGATTCACGGCTGATGGTTGGCGACAGCACCGTACCAGCAGACTTCGACAAGCTAATGAACGGCGAACTAGCCGACATGACGTTTACTGACCCACCTTATATATTGGATTACCTTCACGCAAAGCGAGGCGGCAAACCAGTAACAGGCTTTGGGGCAAAAAAGAATCGGCGCTACCTCGAAACAGACGAACTACCCGTGAATTTTACCGAATTATGGATGTTTAATGTCGCCCGCTACGCAAAGCCCGACTACAGCATCATCGTCTACGAAAATTGGAAAAACCTTCGCGTTATATGGGGCGAAATGGAGAAGTACTGGAAGGTCAAGAATATGATCGTTTGGCATTTGCCTAACCGCCACCAAGGGTTCAGTGCCAAGTACAAGTTCTTTAGCAAGCACGACATCGCCATGGTCGGTGGCACCGGTACTGTGCCCTATAACCACGACGAAGAGCCTGATGGTCTCCAAGAAGAATACGAAACTGCGCTGTATGCCATTGCTGGCAAGCCCCAATGGGAAGGCTATAAAGGCGGCAAAAAGTACCAGCCAACTGACTTCATTGAGTACCAAGCCAGCGACGAGAAGAGCTCAGGTCAAGGCGTAATCTTTGGCACAAAGCCAATCGAGATACTGGTGCCTTACATAAAGGTACTAACCAAGCGTGGCGACCTAGTGGTTGAGCCGTTCTGCGGTAGCGGATCAACATTAATCGCGGCTACAAAGCTCCACCGTCGGTGCTACATCATGGAAAAATCACCGGTGTATGCCGAAGTGGCTATGAAGCGCTGGGAAAAGTTGACAGGCCTAAAGCGTGAGCTACTACCATGAGTCGCAATATTGAAAAGGACAAGAAGGCGTTGCTGGCAAAGCTACGAGTAACACCAATCGTGGAGGTCGCCTGCAAGCAAGCAGGCGTCCCACGAAGCACCTTCTACCGTTGGTGCAAAGACGACAGCGAGTTTGCAGATGCCTGTGACGATGCAATCGACCAGAGCGCGGGCATGATTAACGACATGGCCGAGAGCCAGCTCATAAACGCCATCAAGGAAAAGAACATGACGGCAATTATGTTTTGGCTTAAGCATCACCACCGCGTGTACCGCAACCGTTTAGAAATCGATGCCAAAGTAGAGGGCGTTCAGCAAGAATTAACCCCCGAGCAATCGGAACTGGTCTCGCAGGCACTTAAGCTTGCTGGACTCATTAAAGATGAAGGAGATACTACAGATGAAATCAGATGAATTACAGGAGAAGTTATTTAAAGATCGGGAGTTGCGTACTGCAATTACTTCGCAGAGCCACGAGTGGTTCTTCTCGACATACTTTGCCAACTATCTAACAAGCGAAGCGGCACTAATCCATAAAGCCCTGTTTACGGTCACTGAGGACGAAGAAAACCCGCTGTCGGTGGTAGTGGCGTTCCGTGGCTCGGGCAAGTCCACCATCATGACCATGTCCTACCCTATTTGGGCAGTACTCGGCAAACAGCAAAAGAAATTCGTGCTGATAGCCAGCCAAACACAGTACCAAGCTCGGGTTCACCTTATGAATATTAAACGTGAACTCGAAAGCAATGACCTACTAAAGAACGACATGGGGCCATTTGTGGAACAGCGTGAAGAGTGGGGCTCAACCTCACTCTACATTCCCAAGTATAACGCCCGGATCACTGCAATATCTACCGAACAAAGCGTTCGTGGCATCCGTCACGGCCGCTACCGCCCCGACCTGATAATTGCCGATGACGTGGAGGATATGGCGTCTGTGAAGACGCGTGAAGGCCGTAACAAGACCTTTGACTGGTACACCAGCGAGATAATCCCCGCTGGCGACACCAACACTAAACGTATTGCGGTTGGCAACCTATTGCATGAGGATTCGCTGCTGATGCGCTTGCGGGAGCGGATAAAGACAAACGAAATAGACGGAGTGTACTGTCAGTGGCCAATCATGACCAAAAACCGAAGCATGTGGCCTGGCAAGTATCCTGATAAAAAGTCATTGGAAAAACTACGCCGGTCAATTGCCAATAACATTTCTTGGGAACGCGAGTACATGTTGCGGATAATACCCGATGAAGACCAAGTGATTGACGCGCGCTGGATGCAGTATTATGACACCCTCCCCGCTATGACAGAACAGAACGAATATATTAACTCGTTTGTTTCTGTGGATCTAGCCATTTCTAAAGCCGACACAGCCGACAAAACGGCAGTGGTGGTGATTCACCTGTATGGGTACAAGCCTGAAGACCGGAAATACTACGTAGACCCAATGTTTGTTAATGATAAATTAACTCACATGGAAACGCTCGAGGCGATTGCTGGGCTGTACGCCAACCTAAACAGTGCAACCAGCCAAATACCTATGGTTCTAGTAGAACAGGTACAGTATCAAGCAGCGGTTCCGGAACAGTTAAAGGATCGGGGCGTTCCCTGCAAAGGTATACACGTGTATACCGATAAACGTTCACGCTTGCAGTTAGCAAGCGCATTGTTTCAAATGGGCCGTGTCTACTTCCCTAAGGATCGTAAAATAGGCGTAATGATTCAGCAGCTTGTTGGATTTGGTGTAGAAAAATATGACGATCTGGCGGATGCGATGTCAATGGGCTTAAACTACATACAGACCAACGTAAAGTGGGTGGTTGTGATGGGCATAGGCAATACGCGAGACGGCAGTATTACACGGTTTTACGGTATTAGATACCAAGATGAACATAAAAAGCGCTCATAGTAATGGGGTCTCGTAATCACGCGATAAAATTAGAAGTCTTTGTTTAACTCCTTGCAAATTGCTAAACTGAGGCAAGGAGAACATTCATGCTTCAAGATGGCGGCGGTAAATTACCCGGCAAAACCCAATTTTCTGGAAGACGAAGAATAACAACTCGTAAATCCGGATTTAATAGCCACCCCGATACTACAGGTGGTGAGTTTAAGATTGAGAAAGTTCCCACCTACAGTCTAAGCAATGGCACTGTCGTGACAGTAGATTTTATTGTTCCGAATAAAACATCTGGCTTATCGGCGTTCGGTGGCTGGTATACATCAGATGGTGAAATCGAAGTCATTATTGAAGGAGTAGCAGCAGACAAGGTTACTAATACCCGGGCAATATACCCAGATTGGGGTAAAGTTGGCTCAATGTGGATCAGCGAATCCGACGAAGATAGCCATATAACCGTTACATTCAGAGCCAAAACTGACGTACGGCTAGGACTATACTTGATGAACTGTGGAATCGTCACACATAAGCATTTGGAGTGGGCACGACTTGAAAAGCCAGTCCTACTTGCAAATATGTATCAATTCGCTCCTGAAGCCGATTTTATTAGTGTCGAAGGTGAAACCACCATTAGTGGTTCTACTCTTTCAGATCAGACTTTTGATATCCACCTAAAGTCGTGCAATAGATGCGCAAGATTCTTACCGTTTAATGTTAATAATGAAAGAATCCAACTTAGTTTTTCTAATCACTGCGTTGCAGAACATCGGAGACCATGCCAGCATACTGGCTTCGGCAAGTTAAAAAACTTCGATAGTGGCGAGCCATTGATTTTAGATTACGGGTATCAGTTAGAATGTAGGTTCTGTAAAAAGTTTGAAGTAAATGCTGCACACAATCCTCAGCGAACATCAGCACAAATGAAAGAGGATGCCGCCAGACGCAGAGCCCTTGAGCTAATACTGACCGATTTATATGACGGCAGCCACCAGTTGAAGTTTAGGTATGAACATGACGGTCTTGAACTAGCAGATTATATATGGGATAAGTTTAGCCATGCTTGCTATAACTGTGGGAAGAACATAGCCAGCTCAAAAGAGATGCACCTAGACCACACTCGACCATTAGCCTTGCTTTGGCCACTAGACGAGACTGCAACTTGTTTATGTGGCAGCTGCAACTCTCAGAAGCGCGACAGGTCACCCGTAGAGTATTACTCCGAAGAACAGATAGTCACACTATCGGTGATAACAGGCATCCCTATTGAGGAACTCTTGGTCCCGGGACCAAATATGGAAGCAGTAAAACTTCTCATCAAACGTATTGATTGGTTCTTTAGTGAATTTATCACCAAGCCGGAACTCACTAAGGAGCGTGACGGTAAGGTTGCCTCAGAGTTATTAGTGAAAGCACTACAAAAAACTCTAAACAAATGTGAAGGTGGCGCACCACTTAATTTGAGTGAAGAATACTCAAAACGAATAAGATGATTACTTCTTAATAAGAAACAAATATTGATGTGCGAATGTTGCACCTTGGTCTTTCAGCCCAAAACTTTCTGCGCCAACTACATCTTCGTCGAAAGCATGCACAACTTCGAAGTACGGCTCGCATAACTGAGACAGTTCTTCTGCCATATTGAATTTCTTTGTTTTGCCCAGGTGTAATATTAACTTACCATTAGGTTTTAGCCACTTGTGTGATTTCTCGAAGAAATCAGAATAAACCTCGAGGCTCTTTCTCTGCTTTTCTTCCAGAAAATCATGCTTCTTCGATTTGAAATCATCGGGCTGCCAACCTGCCATCCAAAGCCTCATCCAGTTGGCTATATAGAATTTAGTAGATGCAGCAAAAGGTGGAGACGTTATGATAGCATCCACTTCGTTATCGTATCCAAGCTTTTCATATGAGCCAAGGCTAGCCTCGCCGTTGATAGTTTCTGCTCCTTCATAAGCCTTTAATGAACGTGCGACTTTTGCGTAAAGACGTTCCTCTAGATTCCTATATTCAAAATCTCCACTTGGCTTCAATGGCATTACAGGATGGGATTTTCGAGATAAAGCGTACGGTCTATTACCATGTAAAATGTGCAGAAAGCATGCGTAAACTATTGATCTTTCTACG
This sequence comes from Candidatus Saccharimonadota bacterium, assembly GCA_043745485.1. Taxonomy (GTDB): domain Bacteria; phylum Patescibacteriota; class Saccharimonadia; order Saccharimonadales; family JACDBH01; genus RYN-417. The sequence continues at coordinate 4,988 of JAYTSU010000037.1, read as the reverse complement.
GTATTGCACTTGTTTAATAGGATATATTCTCTAGCAGCAAAGATTTCTTTTAGGTTTTCTTCATGAAAGTACTCATGTATTTTGCCATTAAGCCCGAAGTCCTTGTCGTCAATTTTAGTAAGGTCAATTTTTGATTTGTGCTCGTTGACATATCTGAGTAGCTTATCAACTTCCTTGATCACTTTATCGTGTGAGGGCTTTGCGATCTTTGCGCTGCTTAATATAAAGCCTAGTTCCTGTAGGTCATTTGCCAATGCTTTTCGTCCATTAAGAAATGCTTCGAGAGGTATTGTGCCTGCACCAGACAGTGGGTCCAAAACGGTATCTCCCACCTCAGTAAAATATTCTATTAAGAAATGAGCTATGGCCGGTTTTAACTTGCCCTGGTATGAGCACAATGAGTGTAGTGGGTGCCCCCAGTTCCTTGATCCATAGGGCTCTACTTTGTAAGGTAACTTTTCAAATGCTAAAGCTTGTTCTTTGTAAGATGCTTTAACGCGGCTACTACTTGAACTTTGCTTGTGAGCACTTCTTTTCGGTGTAGCTGCTTTTTCAAAGGTAAGTAGTACTTGCTTTAAGGGTGTGCCGTCATTTGAGGTACGTTTACGAACGAGTTCAGTATCTATGAGTTTCAAGCCAAGGCTCTCTGCAATTTTGATAATATAAACGTCCGTGGGAACATGCACTCCAGCAAATCTAGAGTCCCCGATATCAATAACCAACTTTGCGTAGGGTTTCATCATGTTTTTGCAATTTGCTAACCATAACTCCGTGTCAGAGCAGTACCCTCTGATTAAGGTTGGTATTCTTCCGTCATACGCAACCTCATCCAACTCTTTTGCAACGGGTTCAACGAAGTCGTACTTTTTGATCTCACGAGAGGCTTTACTGACATTATTAATTCCAGCAATCATGGCTTCCCTAGTGAAGTAACTTAAATCTTTCTCGTGCTCTATAAATCCTGCTAACCAAAGTTCGATCTTAGTGTTACGAAAATAGTTAGTCCCATTGAGATAAGGAGGCGATGTAATGACCATATCCACACTGTTTGGATAATCATTTATCTTTACTGCATTCTCGCTAGCGTAGGTTGATTCTGACATCAGATTCAGATCTGGGTGTATGTCATCTACTATTTGGGTTATCTTCTTATCATAAGCTTCAAATACGCTATAGGATGGGTCAAGTAGCTCCTTAGGTGTGCGATATCTTAAATCAGAAGACCGCTTAGTTTCACTACTCGGCACGCCTATGCTTCCTAATGCTAGCAATGCGATCTTTTTGAAGTCTTCGTTGGTAGTTTCGAATTTATTTACTGCATCTTTGATTGCAATGATTTCAATTAGCCTATTTCCGATAAAATAAGGGCGACCAGGAAATGCCGCTGATAATCTTCCTTCGGCTTCCTCTAGTGTTAGTTGTAGTGTTTTTGCTAGCTCCAATGTGGCGAACAAATATTCGCTTAGCTCTAACTTACTCCTAGCAACTCTTTTCAGAATATTTGTCTTTGCCTCGATAACAAGACGCATGAACGGGTTTATTTCGCTGTAATAGCCCTTGATGCCATTAATAGAAGCAACGGTCATGGCCGTGCCCGTGCCAGCAAACGGGTCATAAATTGCCTCAGCTCCAGCTGACCACTTCTCAATGATCGATTCAACGAATGTAGACGAAAAGCCCTCAACGTAGGGATACCACCTATGTATAGACTCGACTCTGTTGGGCATGAAAGTTCCGTGACGGCCAAGCAATTTTTCTTCAGAAACATTAGCAAATAAATCTATCTGCTCAGCCTTTTTGTTACCTGTAATTAGTAGAAGCTTTTGATAATGGCTCTTTAGTTCATTTAGGGCAAGTTCTGAAAGATGAAGATCATTTTCTTGCGCCCTTGAATGCAGATTTGAATACGAATCAGTTAGTAGGTATCGGAGCTCCTTGCTGCTCAGCTTATCTATCCAACTTATAAAACCTTGATTGTTTGACTGTGGGATCAATATCCTAAGTCTCTCAATCTTTTCCGTTCCGGACTCCGTTTTTGGAAAGCTTATGGTTTTATACATATATACCAATTTAACATATGAAGGTGATTTACCATAGAGCCTAGACTTAATTTAACCGCAGCGGTACTGTAGTACTTGAAATGCAGCCGATAACAGATCTAAAGTACTGTCTTTATGCCCGAAAATCGAGCGAATCCGACGAGCGTCAAGCAATGTCTATAGACTCTCAAATCAAGGAAATGCAAGCAATGGCAACTCGTGAGGAGCTGAATGTCGTTGTCATAAAACAAGAGAGCTTCTCGGCAAAAGAATCAGGGCACAGGCCTGTATTCAATGAGTTGCTGCATGACCTAAGGAACGGCAAATACAATGCAATTCTGACATGGGCTCCTGACCGACTAAGCAGAAATGCAGGAGACCTTGGATCGCTTGTGGATTTGATGGACTTAAATCGATTGCAACGCATACGTACGTTCGGTCAAAGCTTTAGCAACACGCCAAATGAAAAGTTTCTTCTTATGATTTTGTGCTCGCAAGCCAAGCTGGAGAACGATAATCGTGGTATTAACGTTAAACGTGGCATACGTGCCAAATGTGAGATGGGCTGGCGACCAGGAGCAGCACCAATTGGTTATGTTAACCGAGCGTTTGGTGGTGTGAGGGATATTGTGCTTGATACCGATCGAGCACCGATTGTTAAGGAAATGTTTGAGCGATCGGGATTGCTGCACCAAAGTGGCAGAACCATAAAAGACTGGCTTGATGAAACAGGTTTTAAGACAAAATCGGGAGCAGAATTGTCGCTTAGTCAGATTTATAGGATCATGACCAACCCCTTCTACTACGGATACTTCGAATATCCTGCCGGTGGCCCGCTATATAAAGGTATGCATCCGCCAATTATCACTAAAGAATTATTCGACATGGTAAGGGCGCGTATGGACTCGCTAGTACCGGAAAAACCAGCATGGGGATCTAAACAATTCCCATTCAAACATCTATTCTACTGTGGGTCGTGTGGTTCGAGGCTAACTGTCGAGGAACACTTCAAAAAGCGAGTAGACGGTGGCAAAAACAGGCATGTTTACTATCGTTGCACTAAGTCGACTAAAGATCCTGACTGTCCTGAGCGATCTATTACCACCAGTATGGTAACCGAGCAAATTTTAGTAATGATAGAAGCATCAGATTTTGATGATATCGAGCCGACCGAGAAATTATTTAATAGGATCGAACAACACAAACGAATAACTAGCCAACTAATCAAAGATCATGGGCTACATCTCTCCGAGCGAGCCCACTTCAGGAACTATGCAAGCTATGTACTCAAACAAGGCACCATAAGTGAGCAAGACGGACTTCTGAGAGGCCTAAACGTCCCATTATTCGTCAAAAACAAGCAGATCTACCGCAGACTAAGCGACTAAACAAAAAGAGCCGAATTAACGACTCTTCTTGCTAGTATTTCTCTCTTTGCTGATGCAAAAGCAGAATTAGGGACTTAGGTCTGAAAATTCTGCTGTCGCATCTGGCTGAGCATACAGGTCTGGTACGAATTACAGGGGTGTTGGCGCACAAAGTGGGACAAATGGGACACAAAGCAGCTATTTTTGGGAGTGTCTCGTTTCTAGAGGATTACTTCACGCCCATCAGGGGTTTTGAGCGTTCTATCAGCCCTTTTGTTAGTAGCAAGGCTACTTGTTTGCTTGGGCTTCAACTTCCCGCTCTTGATAACTAAATCTTTTAGGGCTTCTTCGCCTTCATAGGCACGTACACGCCCGTTCAAGTACCCAAGTCGATAAGATATGCAAGATATGCCATCGCTTGCTAGTCGCCAGTTAGTGTCCTGCAGAATGCTATCAACTAGCTTCTTTAGGGTTTTTCTGCTGTCGTAGTCGTCACGGTCCGACTTACTGTCCAAGCAACTGAAGCCCACAAACACGTCACGACCCATTTCGGGTTTATCCAAATGGAATTCGATATAGTCAGCTTTTTCGAGTGGTTCAGATAGTAGTGGTATCAGCTCGGTAATCTTTGGCTTCTTCAATTCCTTCACAGCATCATAGATATGCTTGTTGTCTTCTTTTTCTTTGAGCTCTTTGCCCCATTCAGCCATATCCTTCAAGCCTTTTCGTACATTGAAGAGTTTTTTCCGAAACTCTATATCAAGTAAGCAGAAATGGATGCGGTCTTTTTCATAATCAGGATCGGGTACCTTGGTTTTAGCACCTATATCCATCTTGTCTTTGAAAACGTGTTTACAAGACACGCAGGTGTAGGTAATTGTGAATGACTTCTTAGTTTTGGTCGAGTTATGAGTAACTTCAGAATTACATTTAGGACATAGAGTCGGTTTGACCTTCCATGCCGTGCCATCTTCCCAAAAAGCGCTGTTTTTATCGCAGTGAGGGCACTTTAGCATGAATAACACTTCTTCGGGATCATCATGTTTGTACGTTTTGCCACGATGCATTAACGATTTATCAATAATGCGTAAACCTAGCTTACTACAATGATGGCAATACGGTTCTTCACTGAGCCTAGCTTCGGCTATTTGAGCGTCTTTGGCTTCGTCTTTTGCCATCCATTCTGTGATAGATGACTCACGTTCTTCGTACCGTCGTAACAATTCATTGCCAACAGACTGCATATAGAAGACATTGAGTACTAAGGCATTTCCAGCTCGATCGATTTTGTCATCTTTGGGTAGCTTTTTCTCGAACTTTTCGTGGAATTCTTCGTAGTAGACCATGTCACGACGAGCATCCTTAACTGTCAATCGATCATATATATCTTCATACCAGGATCGTTCTTTTAGATTAGTGTACATACATATATTTTACGCCCGGTCGCAGTATATTAAAGTATCTTGAAGAGATTTGTATTTCTTAGTTGAAGCCATAGTGCGTCAACACTAACATTGTATTTAGCTGCTAAATCATCGGGCTTATTTATGCCATCCTTAATGTCTTTTCGTAACAATTCCGG
>JAYTSU010000036.1:0-13913 GCA_043745485.1 Candidatus Saccharimonadota bacterium | reverse complement strand
TTTTTATATTAGCTGTGGTTCGGTCAGGCTTGTCTAAGAACTGTGCAGTGTTATCCTCGTCATTCCATAGCGTGTCTACGATTTCATCATATGAAAGGGTTCTTCCTTCCGCAACGACTAAAGAATGTACCAGTTTTCGAACACCTGGCTTTAGGGTCATTTCTGAATTTGTATAGCTCACAGAGCCGTCTGTATGCGCTCTAAAGACACCAATTTTGCCAACTGACGAAGACACTTTTTGCTTGAACACCACATCATCAAGCGTTGTGCCAGTATCAATAAGCTGAAACTTTCTAACTTCATTCTCGAACCTATCGGTGTCTATGGCGTAAATAAGCACTACCCATTCATATTCACGGTAAGCGGGGTCAACTTTATTCCATTCACTCCACACGCCGAAACTTTTATCGGCCTCATTGCCGCTAATTTCCTGACTTCTAAATTCATTCGCACACCTTCTGCCATCAATAAGCCTTATATCTAGGAAGTATCTTAGAACTGCGTCCTCTTTTCGGACTTGCACTAAATTTTCATATTTCGGCTTTGTTTTATCCCACTCATAAATGTAACGTACCTCATCCATAGAATAAAAACCGTTTACAAGTATGTGTTTGAGCTTGGTCAGCACCAATTTATAGAAGCTATCATCAATAAGGTTTGCATTGTTATGTCCCATATAATCTAATTTTAGCAATGATTATGAAAATGTCTGATTCTATCCGTATTTTTGATTGCTTTTTATTTGCATTTAAAGTTGCTACCCGTCGCTATTTATCAGAGGTTTTATGCCTGTTTTCCCCGTTATGTAGTTTTAGCACTCTAAAACGACTATAATCATTGCATAAGTCGTTTTTCGGCTTACGGTCTAAAGCCACTCTTGCGAGAAGGTATGACCACAGTAATCCATTAGACACGAATAGCTCATCGTCAGAGCACTGTGTCTAATGGTCACGATTGGAAACTTTTGTGGGTGGCTTCGGTCATCGCTGGCGGTGAGCTCTTTTGATGCTTACCGCTCAATACCATTAAATGGGAGCGACTATGAGCAAGCAACAAAAACGCAGTAACAAGAAAAAGCCTACTATTATCGCCATCACCTTAATTGTTGGGTCGGCCTTGTTGGCCTCTGGTGGCATATTTGGCTTGAGAGCCTATCAGAAACACCAGGCCGACAGGGTTTACTCCGTTGGCGAAACAATGCACTACCCAGGTTTTAGTGTTGAGGTTACGAAAGCCGAAACAAAACCTGTCAATCTGCCCCTTAGAGCCGACTTAGTTAAAAAGTATGGTGGGCTAGATAATCCCGAAAACTGTGATGTTCTTTCAAAGACAAATAAAATTACGATGCTTGGAGAAGTAAAAGGGCCTTATGGCCCATCAGACTACAACCTATGCATCAGGCGTAATAACTCCCGCCAAGACATAAAGAAGTATTCCGATGCAAACCATCAGTTAGTTGTTGATTATAAGATAATGGCCGTTGATACAGTCAGTACCAAAGATATAAAGATCCGACTAATCCCTGATAGTGGCAGAAATCCAACTGAGCAAGTAAACGACTTGTATGGTAGTGAGTTTATGCAAGACAGGTATTCCGAATTTGGCGGTGTCTTTTATGAAACGACCGATTTTTTTAGCTATGTACCCTATTTTCGAAGTGATATAGGGCAGAATATTAGTAAAGGGATTATACGACCTGCTTATCTTTACGCAGATGTTAGAAACAACGAGAATACCGCAGATTTCATTCTAACCTATACCCATAACGGTAAGGAAAACATCCGAATTATGCGAATTGGTCTAACCAAGAGCAAGGTAACTTCGTCTAAGTTTCCTGACCAATTAGGAGATAATAAGAAATTTGTCTTGGATTACTCTGCTGGAGAAGTCAGACTATGAGCGCACCACGCCTTTTTAAGAAGCTAAAATCAAAGCCTGTACTCCTTATAGTGCCAGTATTATGCCTGTTAGCAATACCTGCCGTAGTCATTGCAGTTAAGCGTTCAGACTCACCAAAAGAAAATGTAGCAGTTTCAAAGCAAGAAGTAGTTAAGCCAGTAGAAACTAAAATCGAAACCGTAACAACATCCGCCCCAACGGCTACTACACCAACTCAACCAGCTAAAACCACACAAACGCAGCCACAACCTACTACACCAGCAGCACCAGAAGTAAAGAACCCTTATCAAGAGGGTTTTGGATACTGGTATGTGTTCAATCGTAGGACCACAGTTGGTAAGCCCGTTGGCACAACCTGGGTCAATCCCCAACAGTGGCTTTATTACGCTAAACAAGACAGCTACGTGGTAGATAAGAACCCTGAAAAGTGGGCTATAAGTGTTAGGAGCGGCGGTAACGTGCTGGCGTTTGTTGAATCGGTTAATGACGATGGCTCGCTAACAATGTCAGCTATGAACTATACGTCAGGCTGGTATAAAACAGATACATTCCAAGTCAGCCAAGAAGAACTAGCCGCTTGGACGTTTATACATTAATGACAAAAAAATGGTGAGATTTTTTTACGATAGATAATTTCGTTCATCACCCTAGTATCCTATTCGTATTAGTTTTTCAATTCATATTATGAGGCCTAAAGCCACTGTGTGAAGGTGGCTCACTCCCACCCTCCGCAACAACCCTCCCTTAGTAGCTCAGATTTACTTACATTTATCATAAACTTACATATGTTTTAATATGTTTATTAACAGGGGTGGGAAATTTGCTATGATGATTTGACAAAGCCCTTTTACCCTAAAATATGACCCTGACCCCTGTTAGATGGTGACGTAGAATGCACATTGTGCGACGCTCTGCTTATTCCATATCTGTTTATAGGTGTATAATGCTGGCTAATGGAGAATTCTGACGTTGATGGTTATATTGTTGGCGAGTTTATCGGGCGTGGTAGCTTTGGAATAGTGCACAAAGCAACCAAGGACGGTAACACCTACGCTATAAAACTGATTGATATGCAGTTTATTGCAAGTGCGTACGACAACCCAAAGCGCCTAGACCGTGAAATCGAGGCGCTCAAGAGGATAAAGAGCTCTTATACCGTTGAATACGTTGCCGACGGCTACTTCACCCACAACCACGTACAGTATAAGTACATAGTCATGGAGTATATCGAGGGTCAGACGGTGAGTGAGCTTATTGCCACTAAACCGTTGCCCTGGAGTGAGGACGATGCAAAGGCTTTCATTATTGAATTAGTAATAGGCATCGATGAGGTGCACAAGAACAGCATCGTTCATCGTGATCTGAAGCTAGATAACATAGCGATGTGCAGCCCAAACCAGTTGAAGATCATTGATTACGGTCTGTCTAAGATTATCGACTTCTCTCGTATCACCAAAACGGGTACTCAAGTAGGCGCTCCCTACTACATGTCTCCTGAGCAAATCATGGATGGCAAGAATGTAACCTACGTTGCTGACTATTATGCTATCGGCGTGATTCTTTACCTGCTCACAACAGGCAAGCTGCCTTTTGAATCAACCTCGGCAGTCGAGATAGCATATAAGACAGTTCATGTTAAGCCAGCAACACCAGCAAGTATTAACCCTACTCTATCAACTGCGATGGACAATACAATCATGCAGTTGCTTGAAAAAGAACCAATCAAGCGATTCAGTAGTACCGCAGACATCATTGCATCCTTTGATGCGAAGGTTTCGAAGAGCGAAGGTCTCAAGGGAGGTCACCTTAAATTCTACCCAAGGCTTATGCCAAATGAAGCTACGATCATGGAACTATTCCTTGAGGGTAACAAAGTTGACGGCGTTGACTTCCCAGTTCACTCTCACTCTGGTTCTAAAAAGCTCATAAAACTACTGAGAGATAAAAATTCCAGTATTGATTTCTTTGGTGACCCAGGTACAAGCAGGCTTGCATTCTCTTCTTTCAGTAACACCAAATCATTACAGGCGTTACCTTATGCACCAAGTGGTTACGATCCGCTCAACTTTGACGATTTTGACACACCAGAAAAGGTAAAAGCATTTGCAAGACAGGTCATTGATTTCCAGATAGCGACAGGGTGCTCTGTAGTCACTGCTCCTTTCTTTTATTTTGATAATACGGGTGACGACTGGTTCGATATTAATATCCAGATGATACGAGCAAGTACTGATTATGTGTATTCTGAGTATCCAGGCTATAAGCTTTGTGCCACCGTCTGTACCAACGCAGAGACACTCACTCGACCTCGTGAACGTGCCAAGATTCTCGAACACTATGGACATGCTAAGTATGATTTCTGTGAGCTGCTAATAGATAAGATTACAGAGAAGAGTAATGCATCACGCATCCACGCCTATATTGAGGTCGGTCTTGCGCTCAAGGGCTTTACCAAGGCACAAATTATTGCGGGAAGAGTTCCAGCGGTAGCGCAGGGTCTTTTGAGTGTTGGTTTTGATGCGTTTACATCTGGTCTGGCAGTTTTGGATAGCTTCGAGAGGACCATACTCGACAAGGAAGGCATAGTGACCATGCCGATAAAGCACTATTTCTCAGACTTGTTATTGGCAGTACCTGTCAAAGCAACCGCTGGTCTCCGTGAGGACGTGATGTCATACGAGCAACCGCTGCGTGTTGATTTCCCACAGCATTCCATAAACCTTCAATCGGTAGTGCCAGAAGAGTTGAGGGCAGTACTCAACACCAACAACGGGCTTCCTAAAATGGAATTTCTATTTACTCGGGGTAGTGAGATAGCTGATATAAACAGTGAGAAGCCAGAAAACAGACCAGCATATTTTGATGCAAGGCTAGATAAAGCTATAGACCTGAGACGTCGCCTAATTAAGCAATACGGTGTTAAGATTGAGTCCGTTGATGGTCTCCTCACATGGAAAAAAGTTCTAGCGGACTTTAAATAGAAGCTAGGAATAGCTCTTTGGCGAAGAAGTTAGTTTCGTCTCTATAGATTGATGACATCGTACTGCCTGCTGGTTTACGTTTCAGCTCAATATCTCCAGTCGCTTCATCAAAAAGAATGAGTCCAATATCAAACCTCTCAAGGTAGCTGTAGTCGATGTTCTTGTCATAGCGAGCAAGTATTGCTAGGTAACACTCGTCAGTAAAGCTTTTATAGCGTCTCGCCTGAAGAATACCTTGCTTCCAGTCTTTAAGCTTAGCCTCAATGGCGACCAGTTTCTTGACTGGACTTTCAATGTAGCCAGCTTTGATGAAGGTATTTTGTTTGCTCAACTCTAGATACTTATCATGGATAAGCCCATTTACAACTAGGCGTAAGGTAGAGGGGGAAACTTTAACAAGCGCAGACAGCTCCATGAGCGTCATCGGTGTTTGTTCAGGTATGGAAAGGTAAAGCTCCAAAGCAAAATAGTTGCTTATGGGCTTGCGATTTAGAATGTTCTCCCTTGTATAAAAGCTTCGGGCGAATACTAGGTCTGCAATGCCATAGCCAGCGGTAAACTCCTTCACGAATACATCGGTGCTAAATTCAGGCTGTAGTTTTGTAGCTAGTCGAGCGACTAGATCATATTCATTAGCTATAGGGAGTGTTTTTATTTTTTTTGTCATTACTCCCCCTTATATTACTTATGCTTATCTCCACAGTCAATGAAGCAAAAGTCAGTACTCTTATTATAGTACCTGCACACAACTCCAGAAAACTAGCTGAAGCATACATGGGTGTAACTCCCTGGTCTCCTTCAGAGAACATTAGCCTGTAGGTATTCTTGATAAGGGACTTCCAATATATTCCTCCAACGAGCTATCTCATCTCTAATTTCGTGGTAACTTTTTAAGACCTGCTGCACCAAATGAACATTTTCGGACACTTCGGTGTACTTTTTTGTTGTCTGTAAGGTGATGACTTTGACAAGGCATTTATAGACATGATAATCCAACACCATAAAGCTGCCGTTGCTATGGCAAAACTTTCGGACACGCATGCAAAGCAGGATGAAATTTATCAGCTCAGGTAAGGATATTTGCTCTAATAATGTATGGTTATAGAGACCATAGAAATGCCTAATCATAAGTTAAAAGGACAGCACACATACAAAGATAAATATTTTTGTATGTACAAACTTGGTGTAAAATAAGATTCTTACAATGGAACAAAACGACATAGAAGAGTATCGTACCGCAAGCCACGAGATAACCAAGGATACGCTTGATATACACGCGGTTGACGCGGTAAGCGGTGCGCCTGTAAGTTTTAATGCAATTCGGCCTTGGGATATTGAAGATGACAATGATGCTTATTTGACCCAAGTACTATTTACCGATAACTACACGCAAAGAATCGTTACGCACGAGGCAATCTTGCCGAAAAAATTAGAAGTCTTAAAACAGCACAGTATGGATGTTGTTTCGAGGCAAAAAGGTAAAATTGTAGTGATAGGTACAGTCGCCATAACTTCGGCAGCTGGTGCCGGTCTGTTAGTTAGCCGTTTTAAGAAGTAAAATTAGTTTAAACTTTTTGTTTTACAAAACTTCTTTGCGACCAGATGCTGCTTTAGCGGCTGCGCCTGCAATAACAGCGGCCCCACCAATTAATAGCTCTTCGCCCGTAAACGGAGAACCGCCTGTATTTGGTAGTTGTGTACTTAGGTCGGGAGTAACAAATTCATTAGGTGCAATTGTAGTCGAAGTAGGTTGCTCACTAGTAGGATCGGTAATAGCTGTCAGTGTGCCATCTGGATTAACCAAATCCCCAACCGGTTCGCCAACTTGAGTAACTGTAGTTGGAACTGTTGGTTCACTGCCATCGCCCACAGCGACTGGTCCGGAGCCTGGGTTCAGCGTATCGCCTACTACTTGGGGCACTTCAGAAACAGGCGAAGAAGGCACAGGTGGGGTGTCTGTGGCTACCATTATGTCTTGATCACTTGCATTTTGTACATCACTCGCACCTACAGTTGCTTCGGCTACTATTGGCGTCGTGGGAGGCGCATCAGCATGCGCTTGTCCAGCACCTAATAAACCAGCAGCAGCTATACCTAGGCCTATAGCTGCTTTACGAATATTTGATATATCTTTTTGTGGAGAACTATCTTTAGAATCATTCATAAGCCAATATATAGCATAAGCTTCATAAAAAATCAAATATTTAGTCTTGAAATGAGGTAAAAAGTAGAAGGCCGTATTGTATTGGCTCTTAAAAATAGCTCTGAAACTATTTACATCTTAAGCATAAGTGTGATATTACTAATCTCAATAAGTTACGTAAGTAAAATAATGAAAGCGCTATGTTTCGTATACATAAATCGGGCTTTCAGCAAGAGGGAAATCGGATGAACCTAGAAGAAGGCAATACTGCTGTAGTAGGTGACGTCAATGTATCAAAAAATGCAAAACACAAAGGGCAAGATGGTCTGTTTACTCGAAATGGACAAACAAGAAAGGGCCTAGTTTTCATACTGATTTTCGCTTCAATTGGGTCCTTATTTGTACTTAAAAACTTTGCCGAAAGCCCATACGGTGACATTTTAACGGGCGCGGATGAACTAGTAGCTCACTATGACGTGCCTATGACTCATGGCATTAAGGAGAATGATTTTCCTATCGGTTCACCACCTGTCATGACATTGTATGGTGACGGTTTAATGCTTTGTTCTGATCACATGTCAGCGCATGCAAATCCTGCCGTCAGTCCGCTGGCACTTTTGAAACAGCGCCACTTAAGTGACCTCGAAGTGAGTACTCTTTTTGATAAAGTACGTGCGCTTGGGTTTGATAACCTTTTAATAAGGACATTGCCAAAGGGTATTGCTCCAGCGGCTGGCGAGACAGCGAGCCTGAGCTTAGTAACAAGTACTGGCGAAAGACGAGTTACCTTATTTGACAATGAAAAATCTGCTGAGTTTGACGCTATTGCAAGCTATATCACCCAGGAATGCGCTAAAGCCAAGGATGACTACTTGCCAGACGATGTCCAACTCGACACTATAAAATTGCCCGAAGCGGCAGAAAGTGTTACCGAATCAGTGCCAACGCTTCCGATTACCAATACCGATAAAGACAACGGTATCCATTCAGTAAGAATAACTGGTGACGAAGCTAAAAAACTAAAAACATATGTAAAGAAAGGAAACCTACTTTATAAAGCAACCGATGGCAAAAAAATAAAAGTGCGAGTCACACCCAACCTACCCGTTGTTAAAATTCCAAAAACATTTATAAAGAAGAAAGATGGCTCAGGACTGGTTTATGCCGATGCTAACCACAGGGTACGATTTATATATGTAGTAGGCGCAGAGCAAGCAGTGCCAGCAGATGCCCAAACTAAACTGAATGATATTGCCAGCACGCTCCCTAATTATTATTTATCCCAAACCGGCAAGAGTTTTATAACCAGCGGCATAGACATTGTGCGTGGCAGCAAAACATCAGCTGCATATAAAGTTTGTGAGTCTGGCCCAGTTTGCGGTACTGATCCTGCCGCTTCAGAATCTTTATCTACACATAGATGGCTCACAAAGGAATTCTCTCAAGCTGGCTTAAATACTGTTGCGCTTTATTCATGGGGCGCTGACAATACCTGTAGAGGCTGGGGAGGTCCAGTCTATACGACCGATAATGTATCAGTTGCTGATTACGGTTTTGCCAGCTATTCGTCAACAACATGCTGGCCAGAGGCACGACACTTACTGGCAGCGCACGAAGCCGGTCATGGCTTTGGGCTAGTTCATATTTGCGACCATACGATAATGGATGCTTGTGGCACTAATCCATATCCTGGTTACGGGGCTCCACTAAATGTAAACCAGGCTGCTTTACTCAGAAACTCAAGTCTGTATTTTAATACTATTTACACATCAAATCCTGTAACTTCAGGTACGACATTTGTATCTGTATCGCCTGCACGACTTTTAGAATCGAGAGCCGGTGCAAGTACCATAGATGGCCTGTATAACGGTATTGGACGACTGGCTGCAGGATCGATAACCCAAGTGCAAATTGCCGGTAGAGCCGGTATACCTGGTGATGCTTTAGCTGCTGCATTGAATGTAACAGTTATCAACCCGCAAGCTGGTGGTTACATGACAGTTTACCCATGTGGTATTGGCTTGCCGGGTACATCAAATATTAATTTTAATACCGGTATCACCGTAGCTAACGCTGTTATAACCAAACTGGGAGGTGGCAACGCCTGTATATATACCAATAACGCAGTAGATGTAGTGGTGGACGTTAACGGTGCCTTTCCCAATGGTTCCGGAGCCGCCTATACAAATATTACCCCAGCTAGGATATTAGAAACCAGGGCAGGAGCCAGTACGGCCGATGGGCAATATAATGGAATTGGCAGATTAGCAGCCGGGTCAGTAACCCAACTGCAAGTCAACGGACGCGTGGGTATACCGAGTGATGCCTCATCTGTTTCTTTGAACATAACGGCAATTAACCCGCAAGCCAATGGTTATATGGTTCTATACCCTTGTGACATTGGGGTGCCTGGGACTTCGACCATTAATTATACGGCCGGAAGTGTCATCTCTAACGCTGTAATTTCTAAGGTAGGTAATGGAACGGTGTGTATTTATACCAATAATGCAATTGACTTGGTGGTTGATATAAATGGTGCTTTTAATACTATTACTTCATATGCCAGTGTTGCCCCAGCAAGATTATTAGAAACTCGAGGCGGCGCTGCAACCATAGATGGCCAGTATAACGGTATCGGACGTGTTGGAGCAGGTTCGATTACGTCTCTGCAAGTTGCAGGCCGCGCCAAAGTGGCGAACGATGCCCTTGCAACTGTATTGAATGTGACGGTGATTAATCCTGATGCGGACGGTTATGTGACGGTGTTCCCGTGTGGATCAAACGCTCCTGGCACGTCGACAGTAAATTATAAAGCCGGAAGTACGGTGTCAAATCTTGTCATTGCTCAGTTGACTAGCGGCAAAATATGTATTTATGCAAATAACACAACTGATTTGGTCGTAGACGTAAACGGTGCTTTTGGTGTATCAGATACCCAGCAGTATGTGGCATCGGCAACAATCAGTCCTTCTACCCAACCTATAACATCCCCTACGCTTACTGACACTACTGCCCCGGCTGTTCCAACTGGCTTAAAAGCAACTGCTGTAGCAACTAACCAAATAAATGTCTCCTGGAACGCAAGTACCGATGACACTGGTGTCACGGGTTACAATCTTGCCCGTAACGGTCTAATAATTGCAAAGCTCGGTACTGGACTAACGTATTCGGATACTACTGTACAACCGTCTACCAGCTACTATTACCAAATTGCAGCATTTGATGCTGCAGGTAACACATCAGACTGGTCAGCACTTTACAGTGTGGCTACGCCCGCTGCTCTCGATACGCAGGCGCCAACCGTACCGACAAATCTAGCTGCTAAAGCGGTGTCTTCATCGCAAATAAATCTAACGTGGAGTGCGAGCACTGACAATACGGGTGTTACAGGCTATGATATCTACCGTGGTACTGGCACGGCTACACCGCTTAAAATAGCTGCTGCTTCAGGTCTTAGCTACAGCAGCACCGGCTTATTAGCTAGTACTAGTTACACGTATTACGTGGTAGCGCGTGATGCAGCCGGTAACAGCAGTTCACCATCGGCTAATGCCAGTGCTACAACTTCAGCATATAGCAAATGTACAGGGATAACCCTTTACAAAGACAGTAACTATACGGGTACAAGCCAGACTCTTACGGTAGGCAGGTACGACTATACTCTGCTAACGATTGGCAATGACCAACTCAGTTCTATGCAAGTTCCGTCTGGTTGTAAAGTTACCTTATATCAAAACGGTGCCTTTAGCGGTGCAACACAAACACTCACCAAGGACTGGGCGGGTAGTGCTAGTGATCCGTGGAACGACATTACATCAGGCGTTGAAGTAATGGAGTCTACAACCATTACCAGCACTACACCAATTAACTGTGCAGGTTCGGGTGTAACGATCTATAACAGCAGCTTATATGGTGGAAAGCACAAGTCGTTTAGTAACGGAAAATACGACGTAACGCAATTAGGTCTGGGAGATAATGCTATCAGTTCAGTTAAGGTAGCGACGGGCTGTAGGGTAATACTATACCAAAACAGTGGCTTTAGTGGAGCAACTAAGGTGCTTACTGGTAACTGGGATGGTAGTTCAACTGACCCATGGAATGACCAAACATCTAGTATTGAAGTGCGGAACTACGCTACGGAAACTGTCACATCTGCCGAGCTATTAAAAGATAACAGCTTTGAACAAGGTGGTCTGGGTTGGCAGCTTACACAACCAACTGGTGGTCAAACTTTTTATTCGATAAAAACAGATGGCACACAGGCACAATCTGGGACTAATTACGCACAATATAGTTCAACTCCATACGGTGGTTCGGTATATCAGAGTGTGAGTATGGTGCCTGAAGTAGGGGCGACTTACAGGCTTACGGGTTGGGTTAAGTCGCCATCATGTACTGCTGTATACGGCAACCTTAATCTTTTGAGCTTATGGAACGCCGAAAATGCCTATACGAGCTTTACCGCCGACTGTTATTGGAGGCAAATAAAAACATACTTTAATGCTAAAAACGCTGGCAATACCGAATTACGACCACAAATCCCACTCAATACTGGGGGAGAGAACCTGAATATTGATTCTCTGAGTTTAGTTAAGGTCAGTTTTGCTGAGTGAGAACTAAAGAGTCTGTAATGTTGATATGAAGTAGTTCCATATTCCATAGCCATGATACATACCTTGACTTGTAGTTCTGATAAGCATAATCTGTTATTAGTAAAATAAAGGATAAAAATGAATATTTTAAAAAGACTAAGCATTGGAACAATAAGTCTAATGGCTCTACTTATGACCGTTGGGCCAGCTCTGAGTGTTGGCGCACGAGGTTCAGATAGCACCGAAACTACTAATACCAGCGGCTCTAGTAATACAAGCACACCCGAACAGCATAGCGAGACAGAAACCACACCTGAAGATCATACGGCTACAGCTTCAAACGACAGTACAGAAACGGAAAAATCAGGATCTGAGAAAAGTACGTCCGAAAAGAAGAGCCACTCTAAAAACGTCAAACTAAAGTCTTGCCAAAAGCATGAAACCGTTATCAATAACATACTCAGCCGTATAAGTGATCGCGGCCAGAAACAGCTCAATCTCTTTACGGGAATCGCAAACAAAACTGAAGAATTTTATGCAACTAAGGGTAGAACACTCGCTAACTACGATGCACTTGTAGAAGACGTGAGCGCAAAGCAAGCATTGGCACAGGAGGCAGTGGACAGTATTAAGACAACGAGCGTAACATTCAAATGTGATGGTACCAATCCAAAAGGCGTAGCCTCAAGCTTTAAGGAAGCTTTAAAGAGCGAAATTGCAGCTTTGAAAGAATATAAAATAGCCGTAAAAAACCTCATAAAAGGCGTAAAATCAGTACAAAGCACCGAAACATCAACCGATAACACTACGGAGAGTAACTAATCATGCGTATTCGTACTAACCAATTAGGCTTCTCCGTCATTGAGCTCGTCATTGTCTTGCTGGTTGTCTCCCTCGTTGGTGTAGTAGGCTACAAAGTATATAACCGCAGCCAGAATAAAACCACCAACTCATACTCCACTCAATCTGCAGACGGTTCGGCAAAAGCGACTGATGTTGCAACGGCGCCTTCAACTGTTAAGACCATAAGTGATCTTGCGAAGGCAGATAAGACACTTGATGCGACCAACCCAAGTACCAGCAATAATAGTGATACCAGTCAGCTCGACGCAGCAATGGCTGCTTTCTAAGTTAAATCTCCTTAACGTATCTTTAGAAGTGTAATGTATTCAAGAACTTAAATTGAAACAGGTGTTGCGCGCTGCAAGTCAAGGATTATGACGTTTCTAATACCGTCTTTGTCATAATATTCATACGTTTTTTCAGAGTTGCTGTTAGAGATGCCGACACAACCATGTGAGCCAGCAGGGCTTTGTGGGTTATTAGTGCCATGAATCGAAATACCACCTTCGTTGCCCGCAAAATAAAGTGGGTTTCTCATACACGCAAGGCCACCGATACAGAGAGAACTGACCCGAGGACCTTTTATAGAGCGGTTAATTTTGAATGAACCTTCCGGGGTAGCTTGGCCTTTCGGAAGATTGGGATTGCCAAAACGTGATGGCATGGTGTCGATAATTTTACCGTTTTCAATTGTGTACAGTACACCAAGATATCCCGTTTTTTCAACACCCAAGAAACACTTCGTGACTCCACTTCCATAGATGTTACAAGCATTCGGTGACTGATTGATCATTTTTTGTGCAGTTGCCATTCCTACTATGCCGTCAGCTTTTAATTTGTTGGCGCGCTGAAAATCGAATATTAAAGCACACAGCGCCGCACCGCTTTTTCCGGGTGCTCCTAGCAGATTAGCAGTTTCACTTATCGACATAACATTCAACACACAATGCTGATCTGTTTTAGGTATGGTTGTAGCTTGGTGTGTTGTCTTGGTTGTTTCGGAAGGCGAAGTAGTTGACGTGCTAGTTGTACTACCTAGATTTTCGGCGATAACCGCACCAGGCGTGTCACATGATAAGGGGAGCGTGACGCGGTTAAATAACGCATCAACTGGTATGCCTGTAGCTTTTGATTCTGCCTGGACAGTGAGGCCAGTCGTGAGTTCGAATTTATACTGACCACTGTTCGCAGGTATAACGTAAACGCAAGCTGCTTCAGCATCAACAGGAGCAGCTTCGTACAAAGTAGGTACTACGAGTGTACCAGCTGCTACGGCAGCGGCCATGAATAGTTTCTGTGGATTTCTTGATTCCATCATTACATTATAACATAAAAATTATAAAAATACAACAGTAACGTACTCATTCACCACCTTTGCAACGTAAGTTGCACTAAAAAAGGTAGGCGTCCTAAACTGTTAAGACCATTACATCTAACAGAAAGGAGCCTACCATG
>JAYTSU010000035.1:0-3740 GCA_043745485.1 Candidatus Saccharimonadota bacterium | reverse complement strand
CAAAACGCGACAAAGACATTGTTGTCCCCCGTCAAGTAGCCATGTACATTCTGCGCAGTGAACTACATTTAAGCTTTCCGAAAATTGCCCGTGAGCTTGGCCGCAAAGACCACACCACTGCAATTCATTCAGTTGAAAAGATCGAACAAGAACTGACCTTCGACGCTATCATGCGTCAACATATCTCTGAAATTAAGGAGCGTCTATATGCATAAAAACCTACTTCCTCAAAAATATGTCGTAGCCATGTGTATTGGTTGTGTACAAGCGGGACATAACTATACGGACACTGCTCGTATAAATACCGAAGATACCCACAGACCGCTTCACACCAAACATCAAGCAGTGTACAAACCACGTCTTTATACACCCCTCAGTGTACAAACCCCCTCCAACAAGCCCCTTACTTATGCGCTGCTTTTTGAGCCTTTTTACAGATTGTCCCGCCTAGTTATACCCACTATACACAGGGCTTATATATACGATAAAAAGTTACCTTTAATGAATATATAATTAGAAAGGGCCAATACATGAAGCTCCAAGTTACCCAGGAAAATCTTTCAAAAGCACTCAGCACCGTTGCCCGTGTAGCTAATACACGCAATACCCTACCAATACTTGGAAACGTACTACTTAAAACCGTTGATAACCGTTTGAGTGTTGCCGCTACCAATCTTGATATCGCTATCACTCATTACATCGGATCGAAAGTCTCAGAAGAAGGGGCCATTACCGTCCCCGCTCGGCTGATGCAGGATTTTGTGAGTAGTTTGCCGAGTGGCGTAATTGATCTTGAGCTTGATGAAAATAAGTTACATATTGCAACCGACCAATACAAATCCACCATCAACGGGGTGAGTGCTGAGGATTTCCCCGTTATGCCAGCAATAACAGGGGGTACATCATGGCAGATTCCGACGTCAATATTCAAGAAAGGTCTGCAACAGACGGTTTTGGCTGCTTCTAGTGACGAGGCTCGTCCGGTACTAACAGGGGTATTCCTTCATAGTTTTGGGGGTGATCTACACATGGTGGCCACGGACAGTTATCGTCTAGCCGAGAAGACTTTGCAGAAAAGTAAAAATGACACATCCCTGCTTGTGCCGGGGTCTGCTTTACAGGATATGCTGCGCATTTTGGGTGACGGAGACGAGCAGGTTATGATTACCCATGACGAACAACAAGTATTGTTCCAGGTTGGAGAAGTCGAGCTTGTGAGCAGGCTCATTGAAGGTGCCTACCCCGATTACCGCAAGCTCATTCCAGGCTCGTTTGAGGTAACGGCAACTTTAAGCCGAGCAGATTTTACTAATATTACCAAAGTGTCTTCGTTGTTTGCCCGTGAGAGTGCTGGGAGTGTCACGATCAAGATTGATGAGGCAGCCAAACAGGTCAGTATCCGTTCTGTCGCCTCACAACTCGGCGAAAACACAGCAAGCGCTACAGCTGATGTTAAAGGCAGCGGCGAAGTTACGCTCAACTCACGCTATCTGCTCGATGCGCTGCATGTGTTTGGTGGCGACACCATTACATTTAGCTTTAACGGCAAACTTGACCCATGCTTACTAACGGATCCAAAGTCCAAGGGCTACAAGCATATTATTATGCCGCTTCGCTCATAGGCTTGCGGACGTGCCAATAGTTCACTACCCTTATACTTATGCTACGCAATATCGAACTCAAGCAGTTTCGTTCATATAACAATGATAGTTTCGAATTTTCGGATGGAGTTAATATTATTGTTGGTCCCAATGCGAGCGGCAAGTCCAACCTGCTTGAAGCTGTGTTGGTGGCGTCCCGGGGGTTTTCCTACCGAGCTTCCGATGCCGACCTGATTACATTTGAAAAGCCGTGGTCACGCCTTGATGCCACACTAATGGATTCCCAAAAAAGAACAGTAAAAATAACCCGGAACGGCGATAAAAGCACTAAATCTTATGTTTTTGACGATAAGCAGTTTGCCAGGCTAACACATCAGCACACCCTTCCAGTTGTGTTGTTTGAGCCAAATAACCTTCTGCTTTTGCATGGTCAACCCGATGCCCGCAGGTTGTATATGGACGACTTACTTGAGCAGTTGGAGCCTGGATTTGGAGCGATTCGTAAGCACTATCGTAGGGTTTTATCTCAGCGGAACGCACTATTAAAGCGCCAGCCGCATGATATTGAGCAGCAAATGTTTGTGTGGAACGTACGCTTAAGTGAGCTTGGTGGGCATATTGCTAATAAGCGTGCCGAGCTTATTAGCAGTCTTAATGAGCAGCTGAACAAACTCTACCAAAACATTGCCCAGGCCAAAACAGTCGTAACTGCCGCCTACGAAAGTCAGCTGCCCTTCGAAAGTTATGAAACTGCCCTGCTCCGAAAACTAGAAGGCTCATTAGAAAAAGACATTCTTCGGGGCTTTACGGCGGTGGGCCCGCACCGTGATGATCTAGTGCTGCGTTTTAATGGTGTGCCGGCCAGCGAGACGGCTTCTCGCGGCGAGACCCGCACGGCACTCCTGGCATTAAAAGTCTTTGAACTTGGACTTCTAGAAACTGTACGGGGAAAGAAACCGATCTTACTGCTCGACGACGTCTTTAGTGAGCTTGACGGCAAGCGCCGCCACGCCCTCACGGATTATCTACAAAAATACCAAACTTTCATCACCACAACCGACGCCGACATCGTAGGCAAAGTTTTTGCAAAGCATAGCAATCTCATAGCACTGTAGGCTATTCACCAACGGGTGCTGGTACGGGGATGTCAGAGTCATCAACAGCTGACGGAAAAATATAATGCACTACAACACCCTTTAAATCTTTTGTACCAAGTTTTTTCATGAGCGCAGCATTTGCCTGGGTAATTAAATCGGGGTTACGATCAAACAACGATTCTGTAAATGCGTTAGAAATTACCGAATAATCCACTCGATAGTTATCGGCAATAATAGGAAGGGTAGCAATTGCCTGATTGAGTGATGAATTAGAGTTAAAATAATTACTTATATCTTTCATGTTGCTCGTATCATGTGCGGTAATTTTCATCCGCTCGTTGGGAAGAGTTTCTATCGTAATTTCAATTTTCTTTTTTGATGGAGGATCAAAACTGCCCGTAAACTGTAAAGGAGCTTTGCTTTTTTGAATTGTAAAAGTGGGGTTTAGTGTTTTTGACTTAAAATAGTTCCTATAGACATCTGCCAAATCATGGCCTAAAGCGGTATAGCGAGCATCACTATGAAGGACGCTATAAAGAGAGTTGCCTCCAACTATAGTTGCTTTAGCTTGGACAGTACGGCTATCGCCACCTGTGCTTATTTGGCGCGAATCACGATTATGCAAAATCAGTGAAATAATCATTACCAATACAAATACGGCAGAAAGAAGCACGGCACCGATTACAAGTAGCTGTTTACGTTGCTCTTGATCTATATTTTTGTAAATGCCCATATACCTGTCCTTACCATGCTACTTAATTGATCAACAGTGTATGCAGTATTAGACCCATCGCGCACAGCTGCCCACCCATATGCAAACGGGTCAGCCATAAAGTACGAGCCGTCAACTACTTTTCGGATCACTACATAATGCCCTCCTGTCCCAACAGTATTTGGTGCCGGGTATGCAGAAATGTTAACGCTCATTAAAACCATTTTACCGCTCTTAAGAGTTTCTTCAATTTGCGGCACAGTTATAGCGCTGTAATTAACACCAAAGGTACTGCTAAAAGATTCGTTTGATGAGTTTAGGAAACTAGAA
>JAYTSU010000034.1:0-45943 GCA_043745485.1 Candidatus Saccharimonadota bacterium | reverse complement strand
AACCAAGACATTGCCAATGGGACTGATGTTGAAGTAGGTGCTAACGGCCAAGTCTGCGTAACTGCTTCGGCTGCAGCCCATATGCTTATTGATGTTAGCGGCTACTATGCAGCTGGAAGTGTTCAACTCATTAAGCCGTACAGGGCAATGGATACACGGACGGGTCCCGTTACTAGCGCATCAGGTTATACAGTTTTGAGTATGCCTGAACATTATCCAACTTTTAATCCCGCTAATCAGCTACATCTAAGTTGTCAAATTCTAAGTTACACTGATATATTTGGTAATCCAATGGTAGGGCATCAACTTACTACTATTGTAGACGGGTTAAAGCCTCAAGATAGTGATACAGCCTACATGACAGGAACGAGCATGTCTACAAAATTAGTTGAAGACAATTATGATCAATACTCAATACGTTCAGCTTATGCGGATACGCACGGTGTTGCAAAAACATATGACAGTCGTAGTTATCCAGTTGGTACATCGCCAGGGATCTATGGGCATATTGCCGGCATGCTTACGGTTTCCCTACAAGAACCATGGGGTTACAGTAACTACGGTACATTAACAGCTCGTGTTGATATCACTTGTTAGCTGCTGACAATAATTGTTATAAAAATTTGATTTAAGTTATAATTCGCTTATGTCTTTAGGGGGAAATCGCAAACTAATAATGGCCACGATATTAATTGTATGTGGGATTTCTGGTTATACTGCGACTGTTATTACAGCTAAATTACATAAAAAACAAGACTTGATAGCGTCTAAACGAGACCCAGAGTTAGAAAGAAGACTGTATGAGCAATCAAATAATGATATGCGCGCATACATAAAAGACGAAGAGACAAATGCAATATATGATTTATATCAACAAAAAAGTTATGACTCAGTTATTGCAAAAGCTACAACGCACTGTCCGACCTTAAAGGATAACCTTCAGTTAGTTTGTTATGGTTTATATGTCCAAGCACTAGAGCAAGAGAACAAACTGCCAGAGATAATAAACTTAGCAAACGAAGTACTAAAATCTGAAGCTATAGCTAAAGACGAAAGTATAAAAAATATATGGTTATTCATTCAGGAAAATGCCACTAAAGGCATAAATCCAAAAGATGTGAAGAGGGTAAGTAGTGACCCAGAATCAAAATCATGAAATTTATTACTACAGTTAGCAATAACAAATTTTGTTTTATATTTTTGATGTTTAGCATTCTAGCAAGCATTTTATTTATTAATCCGACAAAGAGCTATGCTGCACCACTTATTTCAAAGACTTTCCCAGATCCAAACGCAAGCACGAACTATCCATTATATATGACAATCGGTACTGGTGAATTTGACGGCTCAGTAGCTGCAGCTGTGATTATTAGTGATAGCCCTGGAGTTTATGGGTTAATTATTGATGAAGCACAGTGGTGTAATACAAACTCTGCCTATTCTGGATATGGCAGAGCTTTAGATTTACCAAAACGTTCTGACGGGTATACGCAGCCTTATTTTTCTACGAATTTTAACGTATTTAACTACAATGTTGGTGGTAATTCATTGGGCGCTTCAATTGGTAGCCTGTCTACAGGCTATGTAGCTAATTGTGTAGCTCGTACTGCAGGTTTCACTTTTACTTTGGGCCCTTCAAACTTTAACCCAACTACAGGTAAATACTCAGCACTTTTTATAGCAAATGTCAGTGGAATAAAGAACCCCTTATATGGTGGGGTAGCGCCGGCCGCAGCAGAAAATTCTTTTAGGCTAACCATTGGGGGGCCAGGAAACCCAGGACTAACATTTCTCCCCGCATCGGTGAGTGGCATTCCTAGTTTCTTCAATATATCTAACCGCAATCGTCCTAATAATAGCGTTGCTGACTATAACCTTGACTTTACTCTACCTTGTAGTATTACAACTGCTAAAGGTGTCTCAATAAGGTTCGCAGATGCAGATAACGGGGTCTATCAACAATCAGCAGCTTTTCCTATGGCGCTTACTATAACCTTAACGCCAGGTTATCCTACAACAATTATAACCGGTGGAAATGGAACGACAGGCGCTGGACTATCTCCGTCTTATCCAGCTACATTGCAGCCAGCAACTCCCTACGCTTTAAGGATAGATGGACTGTCTTATATTAATGCTATTACCTATAATGTTACTATAGATCCTAGTTTAATTACAGCGTCAAATAATTGTCCTTCTCAAGCCGGTTACATAGACTCGTGCCAGCTTGTGGCTGGTAATACCATATTCTATGGATGGGCGTGGAGTTCGACTGCCACAACCAGCAGTGACCCAACCGTGAATTTGGCAGTAGGCGGAACACCTAGCCCGAGTATTAACAACTTAGCCAGCGATATAGACTACCGAACACCTGATGTAGAAAACTGGTTAAATAATAACAAACCTGGACAACCCAAAATACCTAATTACGGCTTCCAGTGGAATGCCGGACAGCTTACAAAAGGCAATAGTTACACCATTAGCGGTATCATAGCCGGTGGAACTGCACTAGGTATAAATACAGCCAGCACTGCGCCCCCTAATGGTGTGGGTTATGGTTTCCCGGGTAATGCCGTACCGCAAGAATGTATGGCGGTGCAGAACGTAACCATACAGGGTACCATCATGAACGCCTATGACGTCTCTCTTAAGTATTCAGGTTTGACAGTCAATACCTGTGTAGCCGGTGTATCGGCTACCACAAACAGTAACGGCTACTATTCGTTCACTGTGCCTAAAGGGACCTCGTTTTGTGTGTATGTCGGTAGTGCTCTACCTATAGGTGCTAACGGCTCCTATGTTCGGCCATGGACAGTTGGCTATACGGTGCTATGCCCAGCCTTTGATGTTACTACCCGTACCCCCAAAAACTACTGTACGGCACCTAACCCTACTACAACACCTAGTGGTAGCCTTGGAAGATACGATAACCAAGTAGCAGGACTAGACGGAGCCAATGGTTACGACCGTTGGGGGGATGTTAGCTTTGACGGCGGCTATGACTTTGCGTTAACTTTTCCAACGTCAATATCCTGCACCCTAACGCCTGACGGTACTGCCGAAACCCTCACTACTTATGTGCCAAACATATCTGTAAAAAATGGTGGGACAGTCGGAACTCCGCCTATAACCAACGGTACGACTTTAGTACAGATTAATGACCCGACTACACCTACGACTAGTAATGGTAACTTCCCCGATCTTACTTACAGCTCTAGTGCTTACTCACCGACTGGCACTCCATCGTTCATAATGACACCCTCAGCCTTACCAACACCACCTACCCCTGGCCCGTATACTGTGGCCGCGACAGTCAGTGGACAAGCCGATGGCAGCTCTGTTAGTAATACATGCACTACCACCATTAACCGAGCCAACCTGCCGTATTTAAAAACATATGGCGCGGATGTGTGGGCCGGCGGAAGTTATAACGCCAGTGCGTGTGCAACGGACGGTGGAGGTATTTATACATACTCGAACGGCAGCGGTACAAATGCCAAGGGATCGTCAGGACAACTTGGTGTTATGGCACTTCTAGACATAAAAGGTTTCTATTCATCATCACTGAAAGGTTCGGGTACAACAACTCCTATAAAGGGAAGTACATTCAGTAATACGGCAGGAAATGGTACGTACGGTGGCGCATTTGGTGGTAAAGCAGCTTGTATGCCCGACTATTACACACGTACACAGGATACAACTATCTCAGCCCAGTCAATAATGGCGTCGTCGGTATCATTTAGTGCAGGTAAGAGCCGCTATACGCTGTCTGGGCCATTAACCATAAATGCGTTATCGGTGTTGGCGGGCAGTCAGGTGGCAGTGTATGTGGACGGGGATGTGTATATCAAGGGGAACATAACGTACGGCACTGGTGCCAATACCCAAGACCAGCTGCCGTACTTAGCCATAATTGCCACAGGAAATATATATATTGACCCGACAGTAACGAGGATCGATGGATTGTTGATTGCGCAGCCTAAGGATCTAACGACCACTAATCCAACTGATGGACGGATATATACCTGTGCGCCGAATGGAGTAGCCCCAAGTGATACGGACTTATATACAAAATGTAGTTCTCAACTTGTTATTAATGGTGCACTCGTAGCCCAACAAGTAAAGTTTATGCGTACATTTAAGTCGCTTAAGGATAGTTCTCCAGTTGAAACACCTAATTTTGCAACCGGGGAATTCACAAACGCTGCAGAAGTAATTAACTATACTCCCGAAATGTACCTGGCTCCGTCGCCACTGCGCGACCCAAATCAAACCACAAAGTCCTCAGGCATCTATGGCAAATATGACGCGGTCTTTAGCCTTCCACCGGTCTATTAAATTGACACATTTATCTATTGAAACGCGCAAACTACGTTTACGTATAAGTAGTAGATTGATTACGTCACGCTTATGCTATAATTTTAAGTAATTATGAGCATGCTGAGTGGGGTATCTGACTTCTTTGGACTAGACATCGGGACTACGGCTGTTAGGGCCGTCCAGCTACGCGGCAGTGGTCCTAACAAGACATTAGTCAAATACGGCTATGCACCAATAGAACAAAAGCTGTCTGTCAGTGATGCTAAGGCAGATCAGCAGAAGCTTGTGCAGGTTATAAAAGGACTTTTGGAACAAGCTGACATAACCATCAAAGATGTTGCCGTTGGCCTGCCTTCTAACAGAGTGTTTACGACAGTTGTTGATATGGACCGCCTGAGCCCAAGCGAACTTGGCAAGACAATTAACTTCCAAGCAGACGCGTTGATCCCAACTCCTGTGTCTGAGAGTAAGCTAGACTGGGCACTGCTGGGAGACTCTCCAAAGGATCAAGGAAAAGTAGAAGTGTTGCTTTCAAGTGTGGCTAATGAATATATTGAAGGCCGCTTGGACGCGTTGGAATCAATTGGGCTGAATGTTATTGCGTTTGAGCCTGATACGCTGGCATTGGCACGTGCTATGACCGCACCAGAAACTATATTGCCGACGATGGTTTTGGACATTGGCAACAAAACAACCGACATTATTATTACTATGAACGGCGTGCCGCGTTTGACCCGATCCATCCCAACCGGCAGCGATGCAATTGTAAAAAGTGCGATGCAAAACCTCAACATTGACGAACAACAAGCACAACAATTTGTGTTTAAGTTTGGGCTTGGCAAAGATAAGCTTGAAGGCCAGATCTATAACGCCATTGTCGGCACAGTGGAGCTGTTGGTGGGTGATGTGGACAAGTCTATAAAGTTCTTTACCACTCGATATTTAAACACGCGTATTGACAGAATTATCGTAACCGGCGGGGCATCAACCTTAGCAGAATTCCCATTGTTTCTGGCAAATAAATTTGGCTTGAATGTTGAAATTGGTAATGCGTGGCGTAATATTGCATTCCCGGCAGATCGCCAAAACGAATTGCTGAGTCTATCTAATCACTTCGGTGTTGCAGCTGGTCTTGCACAGAGGCAAGAATAATGATTCAGTTTAACCTGCTACCTGATGTTAAAGTTGCGTATATAAAGGCCCAGAAGGCAAAGCGAGTAGTCATGATCACTTCAGGGCTGTCGGTAGCGCTGTCGCTTATAATACTTATACTTATGTTCTCGGCTGTTTCTTTGCAAAAAAAGCACATCAAGGACCTGAATAAAGACATAAAGAGTTATGAATCAAGCCTTTCGGGCACACCAGACCTGGCTAAGATCCTTACGATTCAGAACCAGCTCAATAGTCTGCCTGAATTATATAAACAACGTCCAGTAACAAGCCGTCTGTATAGCTACATCCAATCCACGACACCGGCTGATATCAGTATGACGAAAATCGATATAAAGTTTGATACAACTGCACTTAATATAACGGGTACTGCAAAAAGCCTGGAAGCAGTAAATCGTTACATTGACACGCTTAAGTTTACGACATACTCCGTTGACGGCTCTAAAGACGAATCCAAGGCCTTCTCGCAGGTTGTTCTGACGGCATTTAACCGGGATGCTGTAAATGCCACCTACACAATCGACTTCTTATTTGACGCTACTTTATTCGATGGCTCAAAGACAGTAACACTCAATGTTCCAAAGACAATCACAACACGGTCCAAAACAGAACTGCCAGGTTTAAGTACAGGCGTTTTTGATTCGAAAGGAACAAACTAATGGCAAAAAATCTCCATCAGACAAAGCGGATACAAGTTGATAAAACCCAGGCAATGATGCTCGGACTGGTCATAGGTGCGTCTATTATTACAATGTTTTCACTGGTTGCCAGCAAAACATTTTTGTCTCAAGCTAATTATCTTAATAAAGTTGCAAGCGAAAAAGAAAAGGCAGTAAAACAGCTAAAAGCTAATAAAACCGCTGTTGCTACTTTGGTAGCTTCCTACAAATCATTTGCTGCGCAAAACCCTAATTTGATAGGTGGAAGTGGTATAGGCTCTGGTGAGCGCGATGGCGACAACGGGAAACTGGTGCTTGATGCTCTGCCAAGTAAATATGACTTCCCAGCACTTGCGACTAGCCTCGAGAAGTTACTGACTGGCTACAAGATCAATGCAATTACTGGTACCGATGATGCATCCGCTCAAGCCACAGGTTCTGCTACGAAAGCAGTAGCAATGCCATTCTCTGTAGATATAAAGTCGGATTATGCCGGCATCCAAAAATTAAGTGCAACTCTTGAAAAATCAATCCGACCGTTCCAAGTCCAAAGTATATTACTCACTGGTACGAACACTAATATACAAGCTGTAATTTCTGCTAATACATTTTATCAACCAGAAAAAGACCTTAAGATAGGGTCCAAGGTGGTCAAATGAAACAAAAAGACATAGTTGTTATTATAATCACGGTTTTTATCGCAGGTATATTCTCCTACCTCATCTGCAGTAATTTCTTGTTTAGTGCAAAAGACCAGAAGCTCACTGTTGAAGTGGTAAATCCAATTGGCTCAAACTTTGATTTGCCAGATAAGAAAATCTTTAACACTGAAGCAGTTAATCCAACGACGGTGATTACAATTGGGCCAAACACTAACAGTCAGCCATTCGCTAACGAGTAAGAGGTGCAAAAAAACGTGAATAATACCTTTAGTACTGCTGGCAGGAAAGTGGTAAACCAATGAGCGTCTTATCTGCCGCCATCCAAAAGCAGGTAGAAGACCAGCTTATTAAGGATAAATTAGTTGCCGTAGACAAGCTAGCCGCAGCTAAGAAAAAAGCAGAGCTCAATAGTACCCCTTTATTTTCACAACTGGTCGCAGACAAACTTATAGATAACGAGCATCTAACCAAGACAATTGCCCAAGTTACAAAAGTACCGTATGTAAACCTTGTCAGTACACTCGTCGATCTAAAAACACTGGAGTTGTTGCCCCAAGAGATAGCTGAGCGGTATATGGCGGTCCCACTGGGAGAAATGCAGCATCGTCTTGTAGTGGCTATGCTCGATGCCGACAATGTTCAGGCTGTAGATTTCTTAAGCAACAAAATTGGACGCCCGCTTAAGGTTTATGCTGCCAGTGAAGAAGGCATTCGTAACATACTCCTGCAGTATCCCTCATCACTTGCAAAAGGTGTTACAGACTCACTTGAGGATCAGAGTGTTACAGATCAGCCTGGCGGTAGCCTTACTGACACATCAAAAGTTAAGAATATCCGTACAATTGTGCAGGACTCACCAATTTCAAAGGCGCTTTCGACTATTTTAGAGTACGCTGCTAAGAGCCGCGCATCGGATATACATATTGAACCACTCGAAAATGAACTCAAGATCCGCGCCCGGATTGACGGTGTGTTACGCGAGATCATGAAGTTACCAAAATCAACAGAGCCACCACTAGTCAGCCGTATTAAGATCTTAAGTAACCTCAAGATTGATGAACACCGTATACCGCAAGATGGTCAGTTTACTATTCATGTCGGAGACAAGGATATTGACCTCCGTATTGCAATCAGCCCGGTAGTTTGGGGAGAACAAGTGGTTATTCGTTTACTAGACAAATCTGGCACCAGCTTTAAGCTTGAGGATATGGGCTATACCGGCCGTGCACTTCGCACCATTCGCGACGGTGTAAAGAACCCTAACGGCATGGTTTTGACATCGGGTCCTACCGGGTCGGGTAAGTCAACCAGCCTCTATGCGCTCATTCAGGAAATAAAGAACGAAAGTATAAACATCGTCACGCTTGAGGATCCTGTTGAGTATAAGATGGATGGCATCAACCAAATTCAGGTTAATGCAGATGTTGGCCTGACGTTTGCTGCTGGGTTGCGCTCAATATTGCGTCAAGATCCAAACGTCGTGATGGTCGGAGAAATTCGCGACCCAGAGACTGCCAACCTGGCAGTGCAAGCGGCCTTAACAGGACACTTGGTTTTTAGTACATTGCACACTAACTCTGCAGCCGGAATTTTGCCGCGGCTTCTTGATATGGGCATAGAACCATTTTTGATTGCCAGTACCGTGCGTGTAGTTATTGGCCAGCGTTTGGTCCGGCGGATTGCCGTGCCAGAAGAATATCAGTGTGACAAGATTGAAGCGGAGGCAATTAATAAATATATTGGACACTTGCTGCCTGAGAAAGAAAGTGATGTTGCAGCGTTTGCAGCAGATCTAGGCTATAAAACCTTGCCACTTCGTGGTCAAACCGCTTATACTTTGAGTAAGGGTAAGGATGCACCCGATGCGCCTGGTGGCTACAAAGGTCGACTAGGGCTTTATGAAGTCTTTGATGTTAAGGAAAACATTCAGGATCTAATCATGAAGCGGGCAACGGCAGGAGAGATCCAGAAGGCTGCACAAAGCAACGGTATGATTACAATGCAGCAAGACGGGTATCTAAAAGCACTAGCCGGCAGGACCAGCTTAGCAGAAGTAAACAGAGTGGCTGCAGATGATGTGGCATAAAAAAGAAGGAGTGGGGATGATACGAATTAAACAACAGGTAGGTGGCATATAATGGCATCTGCTGCTCCGCGTATTGAAATTTTACTTGAAGAAGTAATTAAGAAGAAGGCCTCCGATCTTCACTTGCAAGTTGGACTTCCGCCGACGCTCCGTGTTGATGGCGCATTATTACCGGTTTCTGGCGCTGAAGCTTTAACAGAAGAAACAGTCGAGACTTTAATTTTTGCCATATTAGACGAAGATCAAAAGCAAATTTTGCTCAAAGACAAAGAGTTTGACTTTAGTTTTGCCTTTGGCGACCTTGGCCGTTTTCGCGTGAACTCCTTCCACGAGCGTGGCAACTTGGCTGCTGCACTTCGCTTGATACCCAACGAAATATTGACTGTCGAACAACTGGGATTGCCTCCTGTCGTGCAAAAGTTTACTGACTACCCACGTGGCCTTGTGCTTGTAACTGGCCCTACTGGTTCAGGAAAGTCGACGACACTTGCTGCCTTAATACATAAGATCAATTCCGAAAAATCTCAGCATATTATTACCATTGAGGACCCAATCGAATTTACGCACAAGAGTAAGCATTCGGTTATTGTACAGCGAGAAGTGCACTACGACACATACTCTTTTAGCGCAGCGCTTCGGAGTGCTTTGCGCCAAGATCCAGACGTTGTGTTGATTGGAGAAATGCGTGATCTCGAAACTATTGCCGCGGCTATAACCATTGCAGAAACAGGTCACTTGGTTTTTGCGACACTGCACACTAACTCTGCAGCCCAATCAATCGACCGTATGATCGATGTCTTTCCACCACACCAACAACCACAGATCCGAGCTCAGTTGAGTAACATTCTAATGGCCATCTGTAGTCAGCGGCTTATACCAGCCATTGGTGGTGGGCGTATTGCTGCGTCTGAGATCCTCGTAGCAACGCCAGCAGTACGCAACATTATCCGCGAGGGCAAGAGTCATCAGCTTGATGCCGTAATCCAGACAGGTGCCGAATTTGGTATGCAGAGCATGGATAAAACACTCGTTACGCTCATCCATGCAGGGACAATTACGTATGACGAGGCTCGCAATTATGCCGTTGATATCGAAGAATTAGACCGATTGATGAGGAGCTAAGCTGAGATGTTAAGTTTTAAGTACGAAGCTCGTGATTCTCGGACCGGCCAGCTCGTTAAGGCCGAGGTTGAGGCAGACAATGAACAATCGGCAGCTAAGCTTATTCAACAAGAAGGGCTTTCTCCTCTTAGTATAACTGTCAAGGATGCTGGTGGTGCAAACCCCGTTTCCAAACTCTTAAACAAAGTCAAAGCTAAAGACAGAATTTTGTTTGCTCGTCAGCTCTCGACACTTATCAATGCTGGTTTGCCGTTGGTTCAGAGCCTCCGCAGTGTTGCTGACCAAACGCAGAGTAAGCCCTTAAAAATTGTCATCAACAAGCTTATTAGTGATGTTGAAGCGGGTGGAGCGTTTGCAAAATCATTAGAAAAACATCCAAAGGTATTTAATCAAGTGTTCGTGAGCTTGGTTTCGGCAGGTGAGGCATCTGGAACGCTAGATAAGGCTTTGGAGCGTGTTGCTCTTCAGCAAGAAAAGGACGCAGAAATTATCAGCAAAGTGCGCGGGGCAATGGCATATCCGATTATCGTCTTGCTCGTGATGGTGGCAGTGGTAGGCTTCATGATTGTAAAAGTCTTACCGCAAGTAGAGGGAATTTATAAAGGTATCGCTGGTGCAAAGTTGCCATTCATCACTATATTTTTGTTAGCTATATCACACTTTACCATCAAGTACTGGTGGCTCGTGCTCATTGTCATGGGAGTCTTAACCTTTATGACAACTAAGTGGGCTCGCACTGGTCCCGGTAAAGAAATTATAGATAAGCTCAAAATGAAAGGCTGGCCTATTGGCCCGCTATTCATGAAGATGTATATGGCGCGCTTTGCTCGTACGGGTACAACATTAGTGTCTAGCGGTGTCCCGTTGCTCCAAGTGCTTGATATCACGTCCAGAGCGGTTAATAACGTGCATATTGCACGGTCCCTCAACAAGGCAGCCGAGAAAGTTCGCGGTGGTAAGGCTTTATCTACGGCTATAGAAAA
This sequence comes from Candidatus Saccharimonadota bacterium, assembly GCA_043745485.1. Taxonomy (GTDB): domain Bacteria; phylum Patescibacteriota; class Saccharimonadia; order Saccharimonadales; family JACDBH01; genus RYN-417. Next base: position 34,944 of record JAYTSU010000034.1, on the reverse strand, counting down.
AGATCCAAATTTCTTGGTTCTAGTCCCGAACATGCTCAAGATTGGTGAACAATCTGGTCAGATTGAACAGATGATGGAAAAAGTAGCTGAATATTATGAAAAAGAAGTTGATGAACAGATTAAGACTATTTCGACCATCATCGAGCCAGTCATGATGGTGCTTCTGGGAATTGTGGCTTTCATCCTTGTGGCCGCTATTTTACTCCCAATTTATGGTCTTGCAGGGCAAACACAGAACATACGTTAATCATCAGGGAAGCATCTCTGTCGTATAACGCTTGTGCTTTTTAAGAATTAACGGTATTATCGGAATATACAAATTAATATCCTCAAACCGAAAGGGGAAAACAACGATGGTGGGCAACTTTAAAAGTAAAAGAGAAGAAGGCTTCACTATTATTGAAGTCTTGATTGTTTTGGCAATCGCCGGTTTGATTATGTTAATCGTGTTCTTGGCAGTTCCTGCATTGCAGCGTAACTCTCGCAATACACAACGAAGATCAGATATTAGTTCTATTCTCGGTGCAGTAACTGAATATTCAAATAACAATAATGGTTCTCTGCCAGCTTCTGGTGTATTCAGTACAGTATTTGCTAACGCAAATCCTACGCTTGCTTACTATCAAACCGCTGCAAACGTTACATTCGTAAAACAAGTTGCTGCAACTATAGTTGCTGATCCTGCTGATCTAGACAAGATTGTAGTAGCAAATTACGCAAAATGCGTAAATAACGCTGCGGTCGTCACTGGAGCAACCGCTCGTAGTATAGTTGCGGTATTTGATATTGAAGGTAGTGGTGGTGCAAAAGTTGCACAGTGCCAAGAGTCATAAAATAGCGATCAATAAGAAAAAAGGGGTCCCTGTAAGGGGGCTCCTTTTTTGTGATACCATACATGGTAATGGTCATTACAATACTAATACTTCTTGGTGTATGTTTTGGTAGCTTCGTAAATGCTTTAGTTTGGCGTATACATGAACAAGACCATCCAAAACACAATAAGAAAACAACTGAGAAGAGAGCTACATTCAAAAGCGCAGACTTGTCCATCATAAAAGGGCGTAGCATGTGCCCTGAATGTCATCATACGCTGCACGCTGGCGATCTTATACCACTCTTAAGTTGGCTGGGGCTAGGGGGCAAGTGTCGCTATTGTCATAAACCCATATCCAAGCAGTATCCATTAGTTGAGCTGCTTACAGCAGGACTATTTGTTGCTTCGTATGTATATTGGCCATATAACTTCAATGCAATGGGCACTTTCAACTTTGTTATGTGGTGCATCCTATTGGTTGGATTCATGGCTTTGCTTATTTACGACCTTCGGTGGCTACTGCTACCCAACCGCATTACATATCCGCTCATTATTGTCAGTGCAATCACTGCAGTTGTTAACATCACGGTTTTTCACAGTGGGCTACATGGGTTTAAAGATACTGTTATCAGCTTGTTAATCGCGGCTGGGCTTTTCTGGGCATTGTTCCAGGTCTCAAAGGGCAAGTGGATAGGTGGTGGAGACGTGAAGTATGGAATAATAGCTGGCTTTATCATTGCAGTGCCGCTGCAATCATTTTTGGTACTGTTTTTTGCCTCTTTAATCGGAACAGTAGTTATTTTACCAGGGCTTTGGAGTAAAAAAATAACAACCAAAAGCCACATCCCATTTGGACCGTTCTTAATAGTAGCGACAATCATCGTCAAGCTTTTCGGCGCAAGTATTGCGGCCTGGTACCGCAAAAAATTCCTCTTATACTAAAAGCCCACTCGCCATGATCTAGGATGATTCGGCTATTACCGGTCATGCGTCGAACGAAAGAGACTGTAACTGAAGTGTATAGCACGCAGCCGTATAAAATTCTCAAAAGGGGTCCCCGCAAGCTATGCTTGTGGGGGTTACGCTTATGCTATACTAACAGGTATGAAACGCCACTCATCTGCTGGCTATACTATTATTGAGGTAATGATTGTACTGGCTGTTACTGGTGCTCTTTTTCTTTCGTCCGCACTGCTTTTAAGCGGTAAACAAGCTCAAAATGAAAACAATCAGTCGATACGCGCGTTAGAAGCCAGATTTCAAAACGTTACGAGCGATGTTGCTAATGGGTTCTATCCGAATGGATTTAACTGCTTACCATTTGGGACTTCGGTAAAAGTTGATGGGTCAGCAAAAACACCCGGAGCTAATGCTGGCTGCATATTTTTAGGTAAGATTGTTAATCTTAAGGCTACAAATGCCGATATTATTACGTTGGTAGGCCGACAATACTTTGGCTTATTAAACACAGATGTAAAGGATTTAACTGAAGCATCACCAGTAGTAGTTGCAAATGGTACTGTCAACGTGACCGAAAAATACAACTACTTATATGATCTTCGACTGCAAAGTGCAATTTCCATTGCTGATGGCGTTACATCGTATAATGCGCTGGCGTTTATCGTTGAACTTGGAGGTGGTCCGACATCAACAAATACGGCAAATGGTAGCCACGGAGTGCTACTGTATGGTATTCCAGGAAATGCTGCCACGAATGCAACCGTTGATTCATTAGTTTTACCTAATCCCTTTTTACCTAATTCGTTGGTGCAGATTCAAGGTGGTGTACGACTGTGTATGCTTGGAGGCAATGGTAAGAAGTCGGAGATAACTATTGGCGCAGGCAACAATAGTGTGGACACAAATGTGCTTATTGATTCGGGCGTGGGGAGCGACTGTGGGTAAGATTCTGAATAAAAATCAGCACGGCGACACCATTATAGAGGTCTTGATTGCTATGACGGTTGCAAGTAGCGTCCTTGGAATTTCGCTTTCGACCATGAATAGAAACTTAAATATCACCCGTGAAAACCAGGAACGCACTGAGGCAAGTAAATGGGCCCAAGGTCAGATTGAAGCGCTCCGCGCAGCTATAGAAACGGAGTCTGTTGCTATACCCAGTTCACCAAGCTCATTCTGCCTGTCTAATAATGGTACGACTGTGACGACGATAGGAGGGGGCAGCCCCCATGCTAACATTGCGCTCGACGTCTATACGGATTATGGCATTTGTAAAAGCGCCGACAACTTGTATCACTACGCAATTACTCATGACGGCTTAAACAGCTATCACTTTTATGTACGCTGGGATGCGCTTAGGGGGCAGCCGCGTAACCAAATAATTATGGCTTACAGAATATGAAATTATTCCGATTTAGAGATAATAAACAATCATATGGTGGATTTACTATCATTGAACTGCTTATATCTACTGCCGTATTCTCGGTAGTTCTGCTGCTGTGTGCAACGGCTATTGTACAGGTCGGAAGGGTATTCTATAAAGGCACAGTTATAAACAAGACCCAAGCTATCTCACGCAGGGTCGTGGACGACATTAGCCAGGCAATACAATTTGGTGGTGGGCCCAATGAACCGAGTTTTAATGTAGCGGGTTCAGCATCCTACGGAAGTGTCGTTGTACAATCACAATGTATAGGAGATATTCGGTATTCATACTTTTTACGGAGTAAATCTGTAGGGAGTAACGCTAGTGACCAGCTGCCACATATTCTGTGGAAAGACAGACTAGGAGCTGGTGGCCCATGCACACCGCAAGATATAACAAGTAATAATCCTGGCGGTATCAATGGCCAAGAACTGCTCGGTACTAGCATGCGGCTAACTGCATTTGCTATCACGGCACCAGTGCCTCCAAGTAATTCGTGGAAAGTAGACATTGGTGTAGCTTATGGCGCAACAGACGATGTCTTTTCTAAGAATGGTGATGGATCTGCCAATTATTACCAATGCACTGCCAATAATACTGGTGGTCAGTTCTGTGCAACATCTCCTATTACTACTTATGTTACAAGGCGGTTATAATGGGTAGTATGAAACGGCTGATTATAAAAAGCAGACATAACGACAAAGGTTTTGTATCTATCTTCTCTGTTATCATCATCATGTCCATCTTAACCCTGGTGCTGGTGGGATTTTCTAATATCACTCGCCAGGCTCAGCGTCGCACGCTGGATGACCAACTAAATACCCAAGCTTTTTACGCGGCGGAATCTGGTATTAATGATGCCAAAACGGCACTTACCGCTGCCGCGTTAGCTGGGACTACATATAATAAGAGTACGTGCGAAGGTCAAGATGCTGGGAGTAGTTTTAACTATAATTACGACTCTGCTTTAAGCGTGGGTTATAGTTGTGTGCTTATTAACTCAAACCCAAGCGATGTCCGCTTTAGCTCCATTGGTATAGAAGGTGCTAGTGTCGCAAAAACAGTCACATTGGCTTCATTGTCTGGTAACCCCTTTGATAAATTTTCGGTTTATTGGGATTCACCCACTCAAGGCGACCTGTTGCCTAACAGCAATGTGCCAAGCTTAACGCCACGGGCAGCATGGGGTACAAAGGTCGGTATGCTCCGCATGGATGTAGTACCTGTTGTTGACGGCGCACTTGACCGTGCAACACTCGTTGCAAATTCATACTCAATGTTCTTATATCCTACATCCGACAATGCTGGTATAGTTTCAAAATCCTACAGCCCAGGCCCAGCAGCTCAGGGCAGCGTAGACCTAGTAACATGTGATACGTCACCCACTCCTACGAACCTCCGCTGCAAGCTTGATATCACTTTGACGGGTGCTGGCATAAGCAAGCGCTACATGCTGCGTCTGCAAGCAATATATAACGTAGTACAGGCAGATGTTGCCGATGTTAAGGACACGACCAATACTAAAGTTAGCCTCAAGGACGGTCAGGCAGTTGTTGATGTAACAGGTAGAGCAAATGACGTTTTTAGGCGTGTGCAAGTACGTTTGCCGCTTAAGCCAACCGGATTTGTGAGTAGCACCGTGTTGCAGTCAGCTGATTCGGTTTGTAAGCTTTTGGCAGTCGGTCCAACAACTACCGTTGACACTTCTGGTATACCAGCCGGTGCCGAGCGGTCGTGTTTAATAGACTAGGTTTTACTAGTCTGGTTGCTTGTCGTGAAACTTTGTATGGATTTCTTTAAGGTGGGGATCAGTCACATGGGTATATATCTGGGTAGTTGCTATGTTGCTGTGGCCAAGCATGGCTTGCACGCTACGGATGTCGGCCCCATTCATGAGGAGATCGGTCGCAAAACTGTGTCGCAGCGTGTGCGGGCTAACGTGCTTGGTAATGCCTGCTAGCAGGGCATGTCGCGCTACTAAGCGCTGAACACTCCGTGCGGTTAAGCGGTAGAAGTTGCCATCGAGCCGTATCTGTTTATTACCACTATAGCGTACAAATAAAGGCTTAGTGTTATCTTTACGACCTGCAACATACTTCTCAATGCAGTCGGCTGCGGCATCACTTATAAATATAGGCCGATCTTTTTGACCTTTGCCGCGCACTGTAAATTCTTTTCGCTTCAGATTGATGTGGTCTTTGTCTAGTCCCACCAGCTCTGATACACGCAGGCCAGAGCTGAATAGCAGCTCCAAAATTGCCCGGTCGCGCAGCCCTGCAAGGGTGTTAGTATCCGGCGATTCAAACAGCCGAGCCAGCTCTTCTGGATTTAAGAAAGTCACTTGCTTACGCACGGTCTTGGCTAGTTCCACTTTATCCGCACTCATGCAGGCAATATCACGTTTAGTGCAGTATTTTAAAAAGCTTCTGAGGGCAATCAGGTGGTAGTTCTGCGTGTTCTTTTGTAGCTCGTCGCTGACGTTGGTTCCAAGGCGGTTGAGCCACAGACGCCACTTGCGTAGGAGCTCAGGGTCAATATCACTGAGCTTCAAGTCATCGCCAGCAAAGTCAAGCAAACGCGTCAAATAATGATCATAGTTTTGGATTGTTTTTTGCGAGCGGTTTTGCTCAATCTCCAGATATTCCAAAAAATCAGTTTTTAGTTTACTTACAAGCATAAACATTAGTGTAGCTGATACCAAAGAGATGTAAAGCTAAGGTGTTTTCTGCTAAACTAGCAAGAAGTAATTAAAAGGAAACCAATACTCATGGAACGAACATTCATTATCTTCAAACCGGATGCAGTCCAACGCGGTATTGTCGGCGAAATTCTAACACGCTTTGAAAAAGCCGGACTTAAGATTGTTGGTGCTAAGATGGTTCGTCCGTCAGAGGAGCATTTTCACCATCACTACGAAGGCATCAGCAAGATGATTTCTAGAAGGGGTCAAAAAGCCTTCGACGTAACACTTGCGATGATGCTGGAAGGTCCAGTTATATGCGCTGTACTTGAGGGTGTTGAAGCCGTAAGCCTGGTGCGGAAAATGGTCGGCACGACAGAGCCAAAAGCAGCATTACCGGGCACAATCCGCGGCGACTACGCACATATGAGCTTTGGGTATGCAGACGACAACGGCGTTGGAATTCCAAACCTTATCCATGCTTCTGGCGATGCCGACGAGGCCAGGCAGGAAATAGCACACTGGTTCTCTGACAGCGAACTTTTTGACTACAAAACTGTGCACGAAGTTTACACCCAAGCCAAATCCAAGAAATAGAGTAGAATAGGGGAGCGCCCCCGTAGTTCAATGGATAAAACAATTCCGTCCTAAGGAAAAGCTCTGCGTTCGAGTCGCGGCGGGGGCACCATATACACGCCTATATCTTATAGAGCCTATGCTTTATACTAGAGATAATAACTATGACAAAAAACACAACCGCATCAAATGAAAAAAAGCTTTTTAAAGAGCAGTTTGAAGACGAAGAAGTTTTATTAGTCTTCCGCAAGCATCCGGTTGTGATGCGTAAGGGGCTTGTCATAGCCAGTTTTGCTATTTTGCTCGGTACAGTTCCCGCGCTCATTAAACCTGAATTTAGCTGGTTTTTTGGCGGGCTGGCTGGCGGATTTATTTTGTCAGGGCTTGTATTCCTGCCGTTTTGGATTAGCTGGCACTTCAGTGTTTACATCATTACCAACCAGCGGCTGATTCAGATTACGCAAAAAGGCCTATTCCACCGTAGTATGGTGGGGTTGGGCTTAAACCAGATACAGATGGTAAATTATGAAATCGCTGGCATGCAAGAAACATTGCTTGGGTTTGGTACAATAATGATACAAACTTTTGTAGGCAGTTTGACCATTCACGAAGTACATAAGCCGGCCCTTATCCAAAAAGAGTTGCTCGAAATCCTGCGTGAGCAGGGAATTAGCGCTTCAACCTCACCTGTTGCGGGCCAAGATATTGAAGACGAGGAATAATTGTTGATATGAAAAAACCAGCTATGAAAAAGTTGCAACTTAAGAAGCTAAAACTTAAGAAGCCGAACGTTAAAAAAGGGCTACAACAGGCCAAGAAACTGCGTCACCCAATTAGGCACGTCAAAGAATATCGTGCCGCACGGACCAATATAACGGGCTCGGCTGTTGTTCCGTTTATAACTAATGATACTGTTGCAGAACACCGCGAAGAAGTCTTGCGGGGGGCTAGAAAATACATTTATCCACTCCAGCATTCCAAGCACAGAATTGTTGTCATATCCTCAAGCATATTTGCTACTATGGTCATTGGCCTTTTTGTGTATGGGGCAATATCGCTGTATAAACTGCAAACTACTTCAACCTTCGTGTACCGTATTACGCAGGTTGTGCCGTTCCCAGTTGCGCGCGTGCATGGCAATATGGTGAGCTACGAAAGTTATCTTTTCGAACTTCGTCATTATATGCATTATTACGAGACGCAGCAGAAGTTAAGTTTCCAGACCAAAGAAGGGAAACAGCAGCTCCAAAACTACAAACAGCGTGCGCTTCAAAGTGTTGTAGATGACGCCTACATCAAAGAACTCGCTACCAAAAATAAGGTAAACGTTACCAACCGCGAAGTCGACGCCGAAATAGCAATTGTTAAAGCTCAAAACCGCCTTGGCACTAGCGACCAAGTGTTCGAAGATGTCTTGCGTGACTTTTGGGGTTGGTCGTTGAATGATTTTAAACGTTCATTGCGTGAGCAACTCTTGGCCCGCAAAGTCGTGAGCAAGCTGGATGCAGCAGCACATATCAAAGCTGATGCAGCTTTGGCCGAGATACGAGGTGGTGCAGGATTTGGAGAAGTGGCCAAAAAATACTCCAACGACGCTGTTACCGCTGCCACCAACGGGGACTATGCGGGCACTATAGACCGCTCCAACCGCGATATTAATGCCCGTGTTACAGCCGCACTGTTCACTCTCAAACCAGGGCAGACAAGCGCAGTTATTGACACTGGTTATGCCCTTGAAATTGTCCGGCTTGTCAGCTTTGAAGGTGATAAAGCTCACGCCAGCCATATTCAAATAAACTTGGCCGAACTTAGCACATTCCTAAATCCAGTAAAAGATAAACAAAAAACCCGTCTCTACATCAAGGTATAAGGCTCAGTATAGTCAAAGAATAGAAGCCTAAGCTTATGCTGAGACAATTGCTTCGACGGAGTATACAGTCGGATTGCACCATAGGTGTTTATATAAACTTCTTACACAAACTTTATGCTGCCAATAAGCTGGAGTTAACTAACTAATTTCGACAACTTGTAGCATGCCACTGACGCCGTCTCGTAGTTCCTGGCTGTCTTGGTGCCCATGCTTGCGTACAGCGTGTTCTACGCCTGCATCAAGCAAGTCTTCTTTTTGATCTTCTGGCGCCAACATTACCAACTGACATTTACTATCACTGGGCATGCTGCCACAGTCAGCCACGAGCCAGCTACCAGGCTTTAAATTGAGTTGATCTACTGCCATTCTAACCTCCTATACTTACATCTTAATTATATACCCTGTGTAAACCAGGTGCTTATGCAGGCGAGATATAGAGTCGGATTTCCGAATTATCGATATAACTGGGAATGAGAACCAATATGAGTAAACAAAGCCGTCTCGTCATCGATCAGCTCATAAATTGCCCTTATATCGCCATTTATATCGATGCTGTTGCTTCCTTTATATGGCGTACGTAATGCATGATTGCGAAGTTGACTATCTAATGGGTCACGTGTGAACAGGGTAATTCGCTCAACCATTTTTTGCTTGATTTTAGGGTTCAATCTGGAAGCCATTTTGTCGAATCGTTTATGAAACACGACATTCATAGTGATTTGAGGTGGTCAGCAACAGCCTGCGGATTTTGCATAACAGGCGAGACATTCTTACCCTTACGATAATCATCAATAGCATCACCTAATTCCTTTTCTATTTCAGGTTTTAACCGCGGTAATGCCGAAACTGTTAGTGAACGGCTCCGTACAAATTCCTTTAAGTTAGCAATAACAACAGTACTGAGAGGCACACCGATCTCATCAGCAAGTGCTTGTGCATCTTGCTTGAGCGTTTTGCTAATCTTAACATTGATGATTGTTTTATCCAGACTATTCATATACCAAAGTATATATAATGGTATAAAAAAAGTCAATACTCACTTTATGACTCTATGGCTTATGCAGAGCATGAAAACGGAAAATAAAAAATAAGGTCTCACCTTATAATCTGTTATTTAGTGTAAATTAGAAAACAAACGAAAGAACCCACCTTCAAGGGTGGGTTGCTTCGTTTGGCGGAACATAGAGTCGGATTTCTGAACAATAGTAGTCTCGATTTGATATTTAAATTGTATTATTTGAGAGATTTTGATATTTCGATAATTTCACGGATATTACTGTCAAAATAATTTATAGCGGCAGTGTGGAGCCAAGTACTTTCAAATCGCGTGGCCCAGTTTGGCAGAACTTTAACTGGTGCGCCTGCATCTTCCCAAGCACGTAAATTTCGACTAGCAAAAAAGTAGGGGACAACTGGATCTGTTCGACTTATGGCACATACGCTCGGCACGGTTGCTGGGCGATCGCCGAAAATATCAACGTCTTCCCATGCTGCACTGAGCTGGGCTAAACCAACTCCATTATTTACAAAAGCATTTCGGGCAGGGCGAAATATAGGATTAAACATAACGTTTTTAGCTAAATTTACACCTGCTGTAGCGTAGAGGCCAGGAGTTTGCAATCCAAGCTGTTCTTGGATGTTGTATGCTACAAATGCCCCAAGGCTCGCACCAGCCATACGGACTCTATCAGGGTTAACTCCGTCTGTTTTATCTCTTATATCTACACCGATCGCTGAAATCATCTCGGGCAATGCAAACGGATTACCTGCACGTACAATTTCGCCGCCATAAGTATAGGTAAATACATTATTATCTTCAACCAAAGCAGCTATAGTCCGGTCAAGCTGGCCTTCGATAGGGTCGAGACCATAAATCACTACGGCTGCACCGGCATCCATTTTACGGCTCGGAACAAAGCCTACTTCGAAACTGTTCATTATTAAACTATTATATTATAAAAGTAATAAATTGTCAAAGATTGTCGGATATTTCAGTAAATTTTAGCAAAAGAAATAGCACTATATTTCTATAGTGCTATTTCTTGGCGGACTCGACCGGATTTGAACCGGCGATCTCCTCCGTGACAGGGAGGCATGTTAACCACTACACCACGAATCCGTATTTGCCCGAAAAACGTGGTGATCAAGCAAATACGCCTGTCACACGTTTAGTTAATAGTACTAGAACAGGGGTAAAAAAGCAAGTAGTACCTTAGCTGGTATAGTTAGTGTATGGCATTATTTAAAGCTACTAATAAGCTAGACCGGGTTTTTGAGGTATCGATTATCCTAAAAGCCGTTGATGGACTTTTGGAAACCATTGGTGGTATTGTAATACTTTTTATTAACCCTGCGAGCATTTCGAACTTAGCTGTACGGATAACCCAGCATGAGTTGAGTACAGATCCTCATGATTTTATTGCTACGCATATTTTAAAAAGTGCCCAGCATTTTGCAGGTGGGGGCAGGGCATTTGCGGCGGTGTATTTGCTCGTGCACGGGCTGTCAAAAATTGTATTGGTTATAGAAATCCTTCGTGAGCGACTTTGGGCGTACAAAGGGATGATTGTATTGCTAGGGCTGTTTATTGTATATCAGGTGTATAGGATGTTTTATGAGCCTGCGATATGGCTCGTGGTACTGACCATATTTGATGCATTTATAATTATTCTGACAATCCGGGAAGAAAAACGGCAGCGACTTATTTTAGAGGGTGTAAATTCAACAGAGAAATAGTCATTATTGTTTGGTATAATTACCCCTGTTCGATTAAACGCCGCCTTAGCTCAGTTGGTAGAGCGCATCTTTCGTAAAGATGAGGTCCGGGGTTCGACCCCCCGAGGTGGCTCCATTTCCCCACAAAGCAGGCTTTGCGGGGACCCCAGATGGAAATTTTTCAATTTGTTAGGTTAGACGCGCGGTTACAGCCACTACCGTTTAAGGCTGGTCTTTGGGGTGGAAGTATTTTGGGAGAAAGTAAGCGACTGCGATGATGAGCAGGGTTATGAGCCAGCCGAGGGATGTTATTTTAAATACAGTACTTTCGCGATTTTCTACTTCACGTAACGATCGTGCGCTGACGACATAGAAGTGGTTGGCTTTGACAGCAACGGCGGCTAGGCGAATGTTGGACTCTGGCTCCCATGTGACTGCATTATAGCTTGAGCTGGCTGCTTTGAGCACTCCGAGGGGTATATCGCGAATAGGTAATTGCCCGGCAAATGCCGCCGTACCGACAGTGTGGCCGGATTGATTGTAAACAATGACAACAGGCGTGAGGCTAGTTGCGACATTAATTTTGGGCGTAATGACCGAAGCTAGCGTAGAGCCGTCATTAAGCAGGCTGGCGGCATCTTGGGCAAGCTGGATCTGCGGGTCGTTGGCGCTGGAGCGTAATATAAACTGAGAAGCTGCATAGATTGTCGAGAAAAATATCGATATTACCGCAACTACTATCAAGGGTTTTATGAACTTCTTCATATTTTTAGTATACGCCCCCTAAAACGAATGAGATTGTAACCGCGAAGTGAACAACAGATAGTGACAGACTCTCAACTGGGGGTCCCCATGAAACCTGTTTCATGGGGTATGGTGTATAATAAAACGAACCTATATGACGACTCCAACCAAGTATTTTCATGACCGTTCGGTGCTGCTACTGCTTGCTCTTAACAGCATTTTGGTTATAACCGGTATCTTATTGGTGCTGTTCCAACTCGATAGCTCCAAAGGCAATACGTATTATATCCAGTTCCGTGGCGTTTCAAGTTCAGGCGAATTTAAGACGGGTAATGCATTTGATATGAGCAGCTTTGTCTTGTTCTTTTTAATTAGTTTTGGTGTGTCGTTGTTGATTAGCACTCGGGTTTACCATGAGCGACGACACTTAGCTCTTGGCGCAATAGTGATGAGTACAATTTTAGCGGTATTTGCTATTGTTGTGAGCGGATCCTTGTTGGGACAAAGATAATGAATGTACGTGATATTGAGATCCCGTATGAGCGCGACCGTAGTTGGCGGTATAGATTTTGGGAGATTTTTCCGGGAGCCGTAAGCTGGACCTTTTTGTTGTTGCCTCTGGTTCTAAGTCTGGTTAATCCAACGCTATTTGCAATTTATATCATTGCATTCCTGTTGATCTGGTTTGTTAAGTCTGTGGGGCTTAATGTCCGGTCTTTGCAGGGCTACAATGCCATGGCTAACCAGCAGAAACTTGACTGGCAGATGTTGCTTGATGACATTGAGGCGGGCGAGGTGCGGCATGATCTAAAATGGATACCAAAGTGGCATAGAAATAATGTGGAGCGTCTCAAAGAGCAGCCGCTCTGTTTGCCCCCGAGCGAAGTTATCCATGCGCTTATCATTGCCACTTATAACGAAAGCCGTGAGATTTTGGAACCAACCGTCAAATCTTGTCTGGCGAGCAAGTTTGATATGAAAAAGGTGATACTGATTATTGCCTACGAAGAGCGCAACGGCGCGCAGTCGGAACAGTCGGCTCTCGATTTAGTTAAAGAATATGGCAAGGATTTTATGCACGCTGTTGCCGTTAAGCACCCCGTAATTGAAGGAGAAGTGCGGGGCAAGGGCGGTAATGTTACCTATGCTGGTAGAGAGTTACAAAAATATCTAGAAAAAGAGAAGATTGACCCACTCCGTGTAGTGGTAACAACGCTTGACTCGGACAACCGTCCGCACGCGCTGTATCTGTCTGCACTGACGTATACCTACTGTTCTACCGAAGATCCACGCTATGTTTCGTATCAGCCCATACCGATGTATACCAACAATATATGGGACGCGCCGAGCCCAATGCGCGTGATTGCTACCGGTAACTCGTTTTGGAACATAGTGCTTAGTATGCGGCCACATATGCTGCGTAACTTTTCTTCTCATGCCCAGGGAATGCAGGCGCTGATTGATTGTGATTTTTGGAGCGTACGGACAATTGTAGAGGATGGTCACCAGTTCTGGCGGACGTATTTCCGCTATGACGGCCGGCATGAGGTGTACCCGATTTTCTTACCAATTTATCAAGATGCAGTACTTAGCAGCACGTACCGTAAGACTTTAAAAGCTCAGTTTATTCAGTTGCGGCGCTGGGCGTGGGGTGCCAGTGACATTGCCTATGTGGCGCAAAAGGGTTTTAGAAAAGGGAGTAAAGTGCCGCGCACTGATATGATCTTTAAGTTTGCACGTTTGGTAGAAGGGCACATTTCATGGGCGACGGCATCGCTGTTACTGGCCTTCGGCGCTCTTATACCAGTAGTTGTACAGCCAAAGAACTATGTTGCCAATCAGTTGCCACACATAGCTAGTAACATCGAGACTATTGCTTTGATTGGGATTTTTGTGACACTGTTCTTGAGCTTTAAATCTTTGCCGCCTAAGCCTGAGCGGTATAAGCGCCATCGTAATATTTTTATGGTTGTACAGTGGGTATTGTTGCCCGTAACCACAATCCTGTATAACACCATGGCCGCAATCTATTCGCAGACGCGGTTGATGTTTGGGAAGTACTTAGGTGACTTTGACGTGACCGACAAGGCAGTCAAGAAGTAAGTACCATTTATGGTTTTAAGCTGGAGAGGTGGTAGGCTTTGTAGGTAGCAGCTGCCAGCGGGTCATAGCGCTTTAATGCTTCAAGGCTGACCATTGCTATATTCTTAGCCACAATGGTGCGGTGTATAACATGAGGTTTGCTAATAAGGCGGCTAATAACTGTACTAGTGAGGGCACTGGAGGCGTTTAAAGCGTCTGAGCGGTGTCCGAGCGACTTATAGAGGCTCAAGAACAGCTTATCGCGGCTGAAGGGCTGCGGTTTATTGCGCGCAGGCCTACTGACGAGCAGGGACTTTTCATAATCGGGTAGTTCGATGGTAGTAAAGTGTGCAGTACATTGTTTGCAGCTGCGCCTCCGCCAGACAGATGGCGTCCGGGCTTTTGCCCTGCTATTATTGACGTCCGTTTCAAATTTACAATAAATACAAACCATGACTACATATTGTCATAACGCTAATGTTTTTGCTAGTGGAAAACTATGTGTGGAGGAGGGGATAAACATGAAAAACCGCCGACATGATGCCGACGGTCTGTGGTTCCACACCTCCCTTAGGTTTTTTAGATCTAAGGTGTTAATTCTGGACGTCTATTACGGCACGAGGCCGTGTTAGACGCTGCTTGGCAGGCTTTGGTGTTGTTAACTCTTCGTAAAACAACTTGAAGCCCTCAAGCGAATGCGCTCGAGTGGTACTCACTCAGTTCTCCCGATTAACTTGATTATGCTAACATATAATGTGTAAATTGTCAATGCTTATGCTTATCTCAACAGGGGTGATGTAGCAAAAAATACAATTGTTCGTGCTATTTTTAAGATAAATCTGTACTTATGGAATAAAAAAATTTTAAGTCAACGATTATGATATACTATACCTCTGTTAATAAGCAGAATATTACACTAAAGGATTCAATACATATGGCAGAAAACCAACATTTTGAGATATTTCTTTCCGCAGACTGGGACGGGAGAAAGGGTATTGTAACTGTGCGTCCACCACTTCCGCGTGCAATTGTATTTGCAACCAAAAACGCTTTACGGGATGAGTTACCGCTTATGCGTGATCCAGATGACAGCAGTTGGATGGGCGTATCTGCTATCCAAGAAACCCGGTTTATGAAAGCTGGTGTTCAATCTGACGCACTCAAGATTGCAGGAGCAATCGTCCACGAAGTGATGAAACAAGATGCTTTAGATGTCTCATTTGATGCCCAACAGGTTGTTGTGCGTACAGAAGAAGGGTTTTATCCAGTTCATGCCGCATAGCTTCACGCTTATTAAAACGAACGGACAAGGTCGCTCAGGCACACTGCATACACGCCGAGGCAGCGTCCAAACACCGACATTCATGCCGGACGGCACACGCGGCGTGGTCAAAAGCTTGACGGCGGAACAAGTTAAGTCAGCAGGCATTGATATTGTGCTGGCTAACACCTTTCATCTGCACATGCAGCCAGGCGAAGAGGTGGTGGCAAAGCTGGGCGGCTTGCATGAATTTGGCAAGTGGCAAGGCCCAATATTGACTGATAGTGGCGGCTTTCAGGTGTTTTCACTTAGCAAGTTACGAAAAATTACTGAAGACGGGGTGACTTTTAAAGATCCCGTAACTGGCGATATGCGCTTTATCTCCCCGGAAATTTCTATGCAGATACAGCTAAAACTTGGTGCCGATATGATTGTGGCGTTTGACCACTTGACAGGGCTGGATGATGAGTCCATTAAGGACACGCGAGAAGCCTTTGATAGGACACATCGCTGGCTGGAACGCTGCATTACAGAGTTCAAAAAATTGACTCAAGGCATGCCAGAAGACAAACGGCCGCTGCTTTTTGGCGTGGTGCAGGGCGGATTGGACCTGGATTTGCGGGCTCAAAGCCTCAAAATCATTCAGGATTCTGACGTTGACGGTATAGCAATTGGTGGGCTCTCGGTTGGAGAGCCACGAGAGGAAATGTACAAAGTTTTGGACCATTTAGCGCCGCTGTATGACCCAAAACGTCCACGATTTTTGCTCGGTGTCGGTGACCCGAGAGACCTGCGCTATGCGGTTGAACACGGAATTGATATGTTGGACTGTGTTTTGCCGACGCGCAACGCCCGCCATGCTACTGTTTGGGTCGATGGTGACATCAAAATGCATCTCACCAACGCGCAGTTTATTGACGATAGTGAGCCAATTGATCCAGGCTGCGACTGCTATACCTGCGTGAACAACTATTCAAAAGGATTTTTACGTCATCAGTTTAAAGTAAATGAGCCTTTAGCGGGAAGCCTAGCGAGCATTCACAATCTGCGCTATCTGCAGCGTATCTGTGAGAGCTACCGCGCTTAAATGTAAGGATACTGGTTTGCGGGAGGGGGCCGCGCTAAGGTATTATGAGCATAAGTATTATTAAGGGGTAGGAAAACTAAAATGGCAGGACGTCAGAAGACGGATAGATTGTCAAAGTCCAAAACGATCAAGATTAGACATCATCATACCAAGGCGTATCGTAAGCGTCACGTTAGTGCCCTATTTTTGTTTATTATCATCAGCTCGGTTTTGATTACATGGTTGCTTATTTACCGCGAGCAAGTAAACCACAACATAGTGGGTGCCGAAAATTACATATCAGATGTTTTTAATCCGGTGACTACAAGTAAACAAAACGTGTCATCGACCTATGGCTTTAGCTTGCGGTATGACACACGGACTTTTACAGCAAGCGCCATCGATGCAGCCACGGGAGATCTGTTTGTGGGCCAGGAGCTCGGTGTTAATAGGGCATATGAGACAGTTCGGATATCAACAGGGAGCAGTGATGTCAGCAAAAACAGCCAGCGGAGCTTAACGCTTAATTATTACGATGATGTTGCTGTAACGGCGCTTACTGACGCAGCGCTTATTGAGCGCGAAAAAACTACCGCCACTGCTGGCATAGACACGACCCAGTCTAATGTACGTATGCTTTCGAGTGTTACTAAAATAATCGGCGGTGTACCTTTTCGTGTAACAGAGTGGAAAGTGCTACCGCTCCGCGAAAGCATTGCATCTAAAGTTTCGGTTGAGTTCCGCACCTATAGTGGCGTCGTGAACGGCAAGGCCATGATTATTAAGCTAACATATGGGCTCAGCAGTGGCGCCAATAGGGAAGTATTTAAGCCCGTTGTGGAATCATTGGCATTTGGCACACGGAAACAAGCTGGTGTACTCCGCAGTAAAGTTGTCATAGACAAGATTGAGCATAGTCGGTCGTTGATTGATACGGTTTTATTCACGCGGATGGCCAGCGCCGCCTCATTATTAGATAGGTCAGAGGAAATTAGCTCACGCTATAGCCCGGCTGTCGTGAAAGTGTATAACTTGTACTGCATGGACATTACGATCGATGGGGTCCCATATGCAAAGGACATCTGTGACGGAAGCACGGGGTCAGGATTTTTTATCAATGGACACGGCTATATTGCCACCAATGGACACGTAGCTTCCGCGGATCCACTTGATATTGTTATCAAGAGTTCCATAGAAAATCTTGTGAATGGTGACCAAACCAACTTCACCTATCTTGCGAATTTAGCAGGAGTTAAGGATTCGGATTTTAGTCCTAAAGCAACAATCAACGAAATTGTATCGACAGCTGTCGATAAGATGTATTATATACGTCCATCGCGGGTTGTGGCTGTAAATAATGTCTACAACTTAATGGTTGGCCTGAATGAAAAACAGCCGAACATTGAAGAAATGATTAAAGACACAAAGAACCGCCAAGTTTATGCCGAACAGAACGGTGTAAAGAAGGCGACGCTCATTGCCAAGGACTATCGCGTTGTAGACGGCATTGTGGTGAATGGCGCAGCATCTTTTAAAGCATCGGATGTGGCGATCATAAAAATTTATGGCAGTGACTTTCCCGTCGCTAAGCTCGGCAAGCTGAACGCCGTTTCTCAGGGTGCCGGGTTGTTGATATTAGGCTACCCCGGCGAGGCTTCCAACAACGGTCTTGTCGATGCAACGGTAAGCAAGCCAACACTGACTGCGGGGCGAGTTTCATCGATCAAGACCGTATCGGGAAGTTCAAAGAAGCTTATTGAGACGGACGCCACTATCGGACATGGGAACAGTGGCGGGCCAGTGTTTGATGACAGCGGTAATGTGATTGGGATTGCCACATATACCATTGACGGTAGCGGCAGTGGCAACGGAACCTATAACTACATCCGCGATATCCAGGACCTGAAAGACCTTGCAGCCGAAAATTCAATTGGTATAAACGGCACAAGCCAAACGCAAGCAGAGTGGAATAAAGGTATCGACCTTTTTTATGGGGCGCATTACTCAAAAGCGGTTAAAAGTTTTGAGAAAGTACAGACTCTCTACCCGCAGCATCCAAAGGCAAGTGACCTGATTGCAGCCGCCGACGACCGCATTATTAACGGCCAAGAAGTTAAAGACTTTCCCTATATTCTTGCCGCGGTTGCTGGGGCCTCATTAGTGGGAATAGTGGTATCTTCGCTCCTTATTTACCGCCATCACAGGGCACATAAGTTTTATGTTGGCCAGCTTGCAGAGGGGTCAATGGAGCCGTTAGTTAAGGGTGATACGGCACGTGCAATGCCCTACAGGAAAAAAGCCAAACATGAGGCGCTCGATCCAGTTAACGAAACTTTAGAACCAGAACAAGAGAGCGATTAGTATGCAGGCCATCAAAATAACGACTAAAAGTTCCAAAAGTGTGTAGCCAGCCTGATCTTTTCTTAAAAGCATAGGCCTATCATAGGTGTTCTAGGCGCCTCATGCAACTTAACCCTGGCTTATTGGTTTAAACCTAAAAGTTTCGGCTGTGCCGAACTTTTAGCCGAAACGAAAGTGACTGTAACAGAGTATCAAAGTTACAGATATAAAGCAGTTGTCATGAGGGGTCCCCGCAAAGCCCACTTTGTGGGGTAACCATGAGCATAATTTGCTATACTACTATCTGAAATGAGGGTATTAATTAAGTCGAGATTTTTTACGGGTAGCTCAACGGGCTTTGGCTCTCGCTCACCAGTAATAAAACGGGTTGGATCAGCCTGTGCTTTGCTGACGCTTTTGGCTACTATTTTGATGCCTGCAGCAGCCATGGCAACGACGCTCATATCCCAAGGTTATGCGGCCGACAGCGCATTAGCCCCCGGTTCAATTGTTAGTCTCAAAAAGGATTCTATATCTGATGTAAGCAGTGCCACCATTAGCAGTGCAGGCAGTATATTGGGGGTGGTTATTACTAATGGCAATTCTCAGCTTTCAGTCTCAACTGATGGTAAAAATCAAGTTCAGGTTGTGACCAGTGGAATTGAACGGGTGTTAGTGTCGGACATCAACGGCAACATCAAAGCAGGCGACGAGATTACGGCGTCACCTATAAGTGGTGTTGGTATGAAAGTATCAACCACCACAAAAGTGGTTGGTGTTGCACAGGACAGCTTCCCAAATAGTACATCGACTGACCAAACCTATAAGGACAAAGGTGGTCAGACGCACAAAGCCAAGATTGGGCAGGTATCCGTACTAGTGAACGTTGCATATTTTTACAAGCAGCCGGACAAAACTGTCCTGCCTGCTGCGCTGCAGAACCTAGCCAACACGCTCGCCGGTAGGACAGTAAATACGCTACCAATTATCATCAGTGTCGTTATCTTTATTATCACACTCATTGTCGTCGTCAGTATTATCTACTCGCTGATTCATAGCAGTATTATTTCTGTTGGGCGCAACCCAATGTCACAGTCGGCAGTGTACAGAAACGTAATACAGCTTTCGTTATTGGTTGTCGTGATCCTGGCAGCGTCGGTGGTGGCAATTTTTATGGTACTGAGGAAGTTGTAAGATGAATTCAGTATTCTTACAGATATTTATCTTTATTGACGTGTTTATGATTGGCGCATTAGTGCCGCTGATTTTTCGCCACGCGCATATGCATTACAAGCCCGAAAAACACAAGTCTGATAAACCACAGGTGTCTGCGGCAGTTAGAGAACGCCTGTTGCATAACTCAGAGCTGCAGTACCAGAAAGTACTCGATCATTCTGTCAATGTTTTACAACGTGACCTTGACGCAAGCGCTTCACAGATCAATGGGCTCGTAACACGTTTTGCGGGGGTTATTGTGGGGGACGAAATGGAGCGGTATCGTTCAGAGCTGTCCAAGCTGCATAAGCAGGCTGAAGCTGATATGGCTAATATTAGGCAAGAGATCTCTGGGCATGAAGCCGAAATAAAAGAGAAGTACCAAGCTGAAATGGAGCTTGAGAAAAAGCGATTAATAAGCCAGATAGATACTAAGCTTGGTGATGCTGTGGGATCTTTTTTGGTAGAAACATTGCAGCATAATGTAGACCTTGGAAACCAGACACAGTATCTAGTGGCTATGCTCGAAGAACATAAAGATGAGTTTAAACAGCAGGTGGAAACAAAATGAAGTTGAATCTGCAAAACACTGTCTTCACACCGCAAGATCTTGGTGCGCTAATAGCGGAAGTCCGCCGTTATGCACGCTGGTTTGCACAGGCAAGTATAAAGTCAAAAGTCACAGGAAAAGCGCCGGCCGAATCCTTGAGTATTTCGGAAGCTGCAGGGGCGGTTATTAGAGAAACAGCCGCTGGACAGCCATTAAGCCAGAAGATGCTCGAAGAGCTCATAGTTGCACTAGAAAATATAGAAAAAACATCACCACGGATTACAATTACGCTTGCCGGCATACCGGGCAATGTACTTAAAAAAGCATTAACAGAATGGTGCCGTAAAAACGTATCTCCAGACATACTGGTTGATTTTAGGTTTAATGCCACAATCCTTGGCGGCATGGTTGTGCAACACGGCAGCCGAATCCATGATTGGTCGTTCAGACGTTTAATACTTTCGAACCGTGCTCAGTTCCCGGAGGTACTGCGCCGTGTTTGATAATCAAACATTTCAGCAACTTGTAGAGGCTAATAACCTGACGGGCGTCGTTGTAGCTAGCAACAGCTTTATTATTGAAGTCAAAGGGCTGGAAGGCGTGCGACTTGGCTCACAAGTACTGTTCGAAGATGGTCAGCGTGCCATTGTACGCGAGGCTTATGCCGACAAGGTCATTTTGTTTAATATTGATTCAGAAAAAATGAGCCCTGGTACTTTAGTTGTTGTGCAGGATGACGTCTTGCAGGTGCCTGTTGGCAATGAATTGATTGGCCGAGTTGTGTCGGCAATGGGCGAGCCTTTGGACGGCAAAGGGCCAATTGCCACCAAAGAACGCTCAGGCATTTTTAATCCAGCGCCTGGCATTATGGCTCGTAGTATGTTGAACGAACAATTGGCTAGCGGTGTATCGGCAGTGGACATGTTTTTCCCAGTAGTACTTGGGCAGCGTATCGCAATATTGGGAGATAGCAAGTCTGGTAAAAGTACGTTTTTGAGTCAGCTTAGTGCCAGTCAGGAAGGTACTGACAGGGTGGTGGTATATGTGCTGATTGGCAAGCGTAAAGTAGACATCGAAATGCTGCTTGCCAGCCTGCGTGAATCGGGCGCAATGGAGCATACAATCGTCGTGCTCGCGGACATCTTTGATTCATTGACGCAGTCATACTTGGCGCCATATGCGGCCTGTGCCATGGCCGAGAACATCTGGTATGGCGGACGTGATACGATTATTATTTATGATGACTTGAGCAGCCATGCTGAAGCCTACCGGCAGCTATCTTTGTTGCAGGAAATTGACCCCGGACGTGATTCATATCCGGGAGATATTTTTTATGCGCACTCCAGCCTTTTGGAGCGGGCAGGCAAGTTATTAACAACTGACAAAACCTTGACCTCGCTACCGGTAATCATCACGCCCAATGATGATATTACGGCATATCTTTCAACCTCAATTATGTCGATTACCGACGGACAAATTATCTTTGACTTGGGGTTATTCCGTAAGGGAATACGCCCGGCTGTAAACGCCGGTTTGTCTGTATCTCGAGTTGGTGGTCAGGCGCAAACAGGTCGGCAAAAACGTTTGTCTAGTACACTATTTAAAAAGCTAGCAAAATATAAACAAGCTGAAGAATTTTCACACTTTGGATCGAGCCTCTCTAAAGAAGCGAGCATCGATTTGCTAACGGGTACACAGATTTACGCGGCACTCCAACAACCGCCGGAAGAGCGGCATTCATTGGCCACACAGCAGCTTTTTCTTGAAACGATCCTGTTAGGTAATGGAGAATTAGACATTGACATACCAGCGCTTAAAGCAGAAGCAAAAAAACGTTCAGAAGAGGCGAAAGAGGAGGCAGATTATGACCGGGTTGAAGCCGAACTTCTAAAGAAATATTCGACTCCGCTTAAAGCCGTTCTAAAACCGGGCGAAAAAGCCGCTCCCGTGGATACGTCAGTACCTGAGCCTGGTATTAAAGCTCCCGCCACACAGACGGAGGCCGAAATGGAAGAAGCGGCAAGAAAAGAGAAGGCAACACATGCGAAGAGCTAGTGCTATCCAGAAAGAGTCTCAGCAGATCGGTACTGTCGCCGACTTGACTGGAGTTTTTGAAAGTATTGCCAGCACACAGGTAGCAAAGATTAAAAATAAGGTTGAGCTCTCTAAAGAGTTTTTTGATCTTTTGTGGAAACGCTACAGTTCGATCCGCATTGATCCACGTACGCGGATTACACACCAGAATGAGGAGGATAAAAATCCAAAGAAAGTCTTTGTGATCATTTCTGCTGAAGCGGGATTAAGTGGTGATATTGATCAACGTTTGATTGAAATAATGCTTAAGGATTACGACAGCTCTAATACTGATATTGTTGTGCTTGGAACGCACGGTGCCAACCAGCTCAAGCAAAGTGGGATACCTTATAAGCGGTTTTTTCGTGTGCCTACAAGTGATAGCTATGTCGATGTAAGTCCTGTTATTGATTCAATTATTAATTACTCAAAAATTACACTATATTATGAAGAATATGTTTCTTTGGGTGTACAAGGTATTAAGAAATTAGACCTCCATTCGCGGATTCGTGAGATGAGCGAAGCGGCAGATGAGGGCGAAGAAATTATCACGGCTGATGATACAATTTTTGAACCCTCACTGGAAGAAATCGCCGATATTATGGAAGCTGCTATGATGAACTTGGCGTTTAGTCAGGCTATTTTGGAATCCGGCTTGGCACAGGATGCGAGCCGTTTTAATGCGATGGCGACAGCTAAAAAGCGCGCGTGGGAACTCATGAATTATTACAGTCTTGATTTTCACCGAGCAAAAAGGTCCGAAAATGACAGACGTTCACGCGAAGTTATGGTGGGATTAAAACGAAAGAAAAGGCAGAGGTTGGAAGAAAATGGATAAATCAAAAATTGCAGTAGCTCCAGCACCAAAAGTTGTGGTTTCAGAGCCAGCTGCGGTAGTAGCAGCAAAGCCAGCCTATATTAAAGATCCAACTAAATATGTTGGTGTGATTCATTCGCTGCGCGGACTGACAGTTGAGGTTGATATTTTGGGGTCACGTCCCGATGTACGTGAACTGCTTATTATTGATGACTATCCGGAATTATTTTTGGAAGTTGGATTTTTTAGGGCAGGCCGTGCTGTGTGTCTAAACCTCGCCAATAGCCAGTTGCTTCGTTGCGGCCAGACAGTTAGTCGAAGTGAGAAAAAAGTAAGTATTCCTGTTGGCCCTGCAACCATGGGTAGGGTTTTTAACGCCCTCGGTGAACCACTGGATGATGGCCCAGCCATACTGGACAATCGGCGAGTGATAACTGAACCAAGTGGTATTAAAAAATACCGCGAGAAACAAAACTTGGAGCTACTTGAAACTGGGCTTAAAGTCATCGACTTTTTAACGCCGTTCGTGAAAGGTCGTAAGATTGGGATTATCGGTGGTGCCGGTGTTGGCAAGACTGTCCTTACGATGGAGATGATCCATAATGTTACCCAGAGTAGTAAAGGTGCAATTTCAATATATTGTGGTGTAGGTGAGCGTATCCGTGAGGGTAACGAACTATATGTGACTCTAAAGGATGGTGATGTGCTTAAAAACACGGTGATGTTCTTTGGGCAGATGGACTCCACACCCGCAATTAGGTCTATGGTGGGCCCCGCTGCGGCTACTGCTGCAGAGTATTTTAGAGATGAAGAGGGCCGTGACATTCTGTTTTTTGTGGATAACATCTACCGTCACATCCAGGCCCTTACCGAACTCTCTACCAACCTTGGTTTGATCCCATCAGAAGGTGGCTATTCGCCAACTGTCTATTCGGAACTTCGGCGTCTACAGGACCGCTTAAGCTCCACAGACAAAGGTTCTATTACTTCTGTTCAGGCCGTTTATATCCCGGCGGACGACCTCTCTGACCCGGCCGTGCAGGCTATTTCACAGCAGCTTGATTCGGTCTTGGTGCTATCACGTGCTGTTGCCGAACAGGGCATTCGTCCTGCCGTGGACCTTCTTAAAACAACCTCGTCTTTGTTGACGCCACAAATTGTCGGCCAGAGGCACTATGATCTTGTAGGCAAAGTGCAAGCCATAATGCAAAAGTATGATTCGCTCAAAAATATCATTGCCATTGTTGGTGAAAATGAACTGAGTCCTGCCGACCGTAAGGACTACCAAAGTGCCAAGAAACTAATAGAATTCTTCTCGCAGGACTTCTCGGTTGCAGAAAAATTTAGCGGTAAACCAGGTCAATTTTTTACTCGTGAGCAAACACTGGATGGTATTGATGCAATTTTAAGCGACACCAAGCCACTTGAGGATAGTGATAAAAAAGATACAGCCGCAAAGCCTGAGGATCCGAAAGCCGCTGCCGTGACAGCAGAAAAGACTGCAACACCAGAAGCCGTTGCCCCAAAAGCTAAATCGGCGGAGCCAGCCGCTAAAGCCGCATGAAACACCAAGCAGGTAAAGATATACAGCTAAGGGTTGTCGCACGGTCGCCGTTCCAAGTTTACTATGAAGGGGAAGCGAGGATTGTTTCGGCTACTAACCGTATTGGGAAGTTTGATATTTTGCCGGGACATGCAGATTTTTTTTCTGTTATCACACCTGGTGAAGTTGCAATACAAACAGATAAGGAAACCATTACTTTTGAGACCAGTGGTGGGGTGGTAGGGGTGCGGGGTGATGAGGTAATGTTGTTCGTTAACATGTAGTTCCAGACCTTTGTACGGTGCACATTTTGGGCGTAAGCCTGCGTCAAAAGTTCTCACTGTATTTAAATACAACTCAAACTTTGTGCTCGGCTTTCATCCCAAACTGCACTACCGTATAAAGGCCTGGCACCAGTAAATAGGGTTTCATGGGGACCCCCATGATAAAACTATTTGTAAATCCGGGTGCTGTTGCTTGCAGAGTTACAGCCACTTTCGTTTCGGTAAAAAGACCGGCAGAGCCGGATATTTTTGGTAAGAGTGGTTTTTTATTATTCCTCGACGATGTAGAAAATGGCGTAACCGCCAGGAGGGATGCCACTGTTAACGTTGACGGTAAAACCGCCAACCGTAGGGTTGGTTATAAAGAACGTTGCGCCCGTACCAACGCCCGTTAATACTATGCGTGGAGCTTTTGCGTACTGCGTACGGAATGCAACTGTGCCGATTGTGCCTGCGGTTGCCCCAACACCCGTAGCAAAGTTTATAGTACCTGCAGAGTCGTTGCCGTTGATAGAAGCTGTTCCGTTGGACCCTAAGCCCGTACCGGCTCCAAAATTTGGGTTTTGGCCGCTGGTAATGATGTGGCCACCAACAGTAAGGGTGCCGGTTGATGCCAGGTCACGAGCTACGAATCCAGCAGTAGAGATGGTACCACCAACGGCTAGGTTGCCAACTAAGTTTAGATTATTATTGACGGTCAAGAGCGCGTTTATAGTTACGGCTCCTTGCAACTGTGTTGCGCCAGTGATTGCCAGGCCATTACGGAGATTAAGGGCGCTCAAAGTGCTTGTACCACTGACGTTTAGTTCGCTCAGCGAGGTCTTACCCGCTTCAAGCTGGGCAAGAGCTGCATCGGCGGCGGTAAACTT
This sequence comes from Candidatus Saccharimonadota bacterium, assembly GCA_043745485.1. Classification (GTDB taxonomy): domain Bacteria; phylum Patescibacteriota; class Saccharimonadia; order Saccharimonadales; family JACDBH01; genus RYN-417. Next base: position 9,059 of record JAYTSU010000034.1, on the reverse strand, counting down.
ACTATTAAGCCTCAGCTGCCCACCGATACTCACATCACCAGCTGCCTTCAGCTTCCCATTTATCTGCGTGTCCGGATCAATCGTGAGCTTCACGCCAGAATTTCCGATGGTGCTTTTATTAACACCAATTTTATTAAGGACATCTTCGCTTATAGTAACTTGCCCGGCGTTGGGGTCGGCTGATTTTGACTTATTCTTGAGGACAAAACCTAAAACCACGGCGTTAATAGCAAGAATAGCCACCACGACACCAAGTGCAATAAAAGTAGCTTTGTGGCTGGGGCGGTAGGTGCGCCGACGGAGCTTTTTACCTTCTTCAGAGTTTGCGGGTAAACTTTTCGGTGGAGCTGAAGCAACTGGAGCTGAGCCGTCTTCGGTACGAGGTTTTAGTACTTCTGCCTCTGGAGCGCCGTCCGTCTGGTCGGTTGGCTCAGACGGTGTGGTCTTGTCCATCTTAGATTTATCCCTTTTCTTTCCATATAAGTATACCGCTTATGACTTACCTCACAAAACAGGTTTTGAAGGGAGGTGTTGCAAAAAGCTTCTGTTTAAACAACAATTATAGAATGCGGAAGATATTAGGCGGAGTTTGGATAGCATGTATATGTGTAGTGAGCTCCTTAGTTATTGCAACTGTTGCCAGTGCATTGCAGTCGACAAACTATCAATTTAACGAGACATCACTTGGTGGTCTGGGAAGTAATAAGGCACAGTCAACCGGGTATAAGGCACTTACTTCAGGTGGTATCATCGGTTTTGGTAATCAGACTGGTACAATAACTCAGGCAAATCCAGGGAATGAAACGACTTCCGATCCCTCATTGGCTTTTGCAGTTGCTTCTTCTAATCTGAATTTTGGTAGCTTTTCTCCAGGTCTTACGGCTACATCAACATCTACCTTTGCAGTCAGTAACTATACGAGTTATGGTTACGTTGTTCAGGCACTTGGTACGCCACCGACAAACGGTACACACACCATCAGCGCTATGTCGACTACCGGACCATCGACGGTGGGAACAGAGCAGTTTGGAATTAATCTGGTAGCAAACACATCCCCTTCATCTTTAGGTGCCAATCCAGATCATGGGCAGTTTGGTTTTGGTAGCCCTACGACAAACTACGGGACGGCTAATAATTACCGTTATGTCTCTGGTGAGACAATTGCATCCTCGCCAAAAACATCAGGTACAACAGTATATACGATTAGTTATATTGTTAATGTGGACAGCTTAACTATAGGTGGGCAATATTCAGGAAATCAGACCATCTTATGCACAGCTACTTTTTAATAATTGCCATCTAGTATAGTATTTATGCTAATTAAGATTGACAATGTATGAAAACCTCTGATAAAATCCTAGGGTAACACTTTAAAACTAATACGAAAAAGTATTAGCAAAAAATAAAAATGCAGAAAATAATCAAGAAGACACGTAGTCGCTTACCTGTACTTTTCCTAGTAGGGATACTGGTATTTAGTCTGGCGTCTGCGATTATTTATCCGAAACTTGCTTCTGCTAACCAAATTACCGTACGGAGCTTAACACTTCAGGCTGGAATAACAGATGGTGGCTCTAAGCGGAGCGGGGTCGTAAACCACCTCTTTACATTCACGGTACCGAACGTTGGTGCGCCAAACATTGGTTCGATAGAATTTAAATATTGTACCTTGGCTGCGGGGGTGTGCACGACACCAACCGGGCTTTTAACAACAGCTGCTACGATGGGAACTCAGACTGGTGCAACAGGGTTTACGCTCAATAACACCACTAATGGAGCGCCTTATATTACTCGTGCGGCAGCTGGTATTGCTGCTGGATCAACGCTGACCTACCAACTCCTCGGTGTTACGAACCCCGATGCAACTGACTGCCCGTTAAACAACCCATCTCCCGGCGTCTCGGCTCCAAGTTGTACCTTCTTTGTTCGGATATCTACGTACTCTTCTATTAACGCAACTGGTGCTGCTATAGACACCGGTAGCGTTAATGCTTCAGTCAACGAACAGATTATTCTTACTGGTACCATGCCTGAGTCACTTGTCTTCTGCACGGGCGCTTTAGTAGGAACGACTGCCGGCGTGCCAGACTGCACCACTGCTACCAGTGGTGCTATTTCATTCAATCAACTGTTCTCTCCGACGGATACGGCTATTGCTTCATCGCAAATGGCGGCTTCCACCAACGCCGGTTCGGGCTATAGCATTACCATCAATGGCCCCACACTCACATCAGGTTCTAACACCGTAACAGCCATGACGGCACCAGGTGTAGGTGTTCGTGGTCTCAGCCAGTTTGGGCTAAACTTAAAGGTAAACACCATCTCAACCTCAACCCCAGTTGTCGGGCTCGAAGTAGCCCCTGCTACTAACGGTACTAATTACAAGGGACAATCGGCAGCAGGCTATGATACGGTGGACACCTTTAAATTTGGCAATGCAGACAGTGTTGCTAATAGCTTTAATGGAGGTGCAGGTGGTTCTGACGCTCAGATCTATACCGTCAGTTATATCGTCAACGTTCGTGGTAGTCAGCCTGCTGGTACGTACACTACGACGCTCACTTATATTTGTACACCAACATTCTAAAAGATTGACGACAAAGAAATTTCATAAACGTAAGTAGTTTCAGTTTGCGATAGATAAATGCTCATGGTATATTTACGTCATGACTATCGGTAAAAGGGCGAGAGCTTGGTTTGGTTTAGCAGCCCTATGTTTTATGATACTGTTGGTTGTTTCGTCGCTACAGCTTGGCGTTGCATCGGCCAACCAAATAACAGTACGGAGCTTAACACTGCAGGCAGGCACAACGGATGGCGGTTCTAAACGGAGTGGAACCGTTAACCACCTCTTCACGTTTACGGTGCCAAACGTTGGGGCGCCAACCATTGGTTCGATTCAGTTCAAATACTGCACTTTGGCTGCCGGTACCTGTACCACCCCAGCCGGGCTTTTAACAACAAGCGCTACTATGGGAACACAGACTGGTGCAACAGGATTTACGCTTGTCAACACCACCAACGGTTCACCATATATCACACGTGCAGCTGCAAGTATCGGTGCGGGAACAGTTCTGACGTACCAGCTGCTAGGTGTCAGGAACCCTGATGCAACGGACTGCCCGTTAAATAACCCGGTACCTGGTACTTCGGCTCCAAGTTGTACGTTCTTTGTCCGAATATCGACCTTTACTGCGACCAACGCAACCGGCACGGCCATAGATACTGGTAGCGTTAATGCCTCGGTTAATGAGCAGATTATTCTAACTGGTACTATGCCCGAGTCGTTAGTCTTTTGCACAGGGGCAACCGTTAGTACAACTGCGGGCGTGCCAGATTGTGCAACCGCTACCATCGGTGCGGTTAGCTTCAATCAACTGTTCTCTCCGACCGATACGGCCATAGCCTCGTCACAGATGGCAGCGTCCACTAACGCCGGTTCGGGCTACTCGGTCACCATCAACGGTCCGACGCTTACCTCAGGCTCTAATACGATTATAGCTATGGGTTCAGCAACTACGGGCATTCGTGGTATAAGCCAATTCGGACTAAACTTAAAGGCAAATACGATTGCTACCTCTTCTCCTGTCGTTGGTCTGGCGGTGGCACCGGCTGCTAACGGCACTAACTATAGAGGTCAAGCAACTGCGGGATATAACACCGTTGATACTTTTAAGTTTACCAGTACAGATGTTGTCGCGGACAGTGCAAATGGTGGTGCTGGAGGCTCTGACGCGCAGATATTTACTGTCAGCTATATCGTAAATGTCCCAGGTAGTCAACCAGCTGGTACGTACACCTCAACGCTTACCTACATTTGTACACCAACGTTCTAAATTTTAAGTAAAAAAATAGCGCTTTTAAAATACGAAAAAACGGGCTATTCACGGCCCACTTTTTGGTAATCTAAATGCATAATCTACCGATGTTTTTTTATTAAATTAGCGCTCTTTATTTAGCCCGTATTCTTTTAGTCAAAATGAAACGCTCATGGTAGAATTAAGGGTATGGTTAAGAGTTGGAGAGCGAGAGCCTGGTTTGGGGTAGTCGCTGGTGGAATTTTACTCATTATATTGTCCACACTTTCTCTGGGCATTGCTTCGGCTGCACAGATCACTGTTCGCAGCCTTACATTACAAGCAGGCACAACAGACGGAGGTTCTAAGCCTGGAGGGGTTGTGAACCATCTCTTTACGTTTACGGTGCCTAACGCTGGTTCTGTGAATGTCGGCTCCATTCAATTTCTCTACTGTACAACGGCGGCGGGTACTTGCACTACCCCGACAGGTCTTGTTACGACAAGTGCTACATTAGGAACTTCAACAGGTGCAGTATTTACAAGCATCGTAACAGCTACAAACGGCGCTCCTTATATAACGCGTACTGCCGCGTCTATTGCAGCCGGTACAACTATAGCTGCTCAGCTTGTAACGGTTACAAACCCAACAGCAACCAACACCTCATTTTATGTCCGTATCTCTACCTTCGCTGCCACCAATGCAACTGGTACTGCTATAGATACCGGTACGGTGGCTGCTAGCACTGCCACGCAGATTGTATTGACGGGAACTATGCCAGAATCTTTAATTTTTTGTACGGGCGCAACCATCACTACTACAGCTTCAATACCAGATTGCGCCACTGCTACCAGTGGTGCAATTTCATTTAACCAACTTTTCTCTCCTACGGCTGCTGCTATTGCAAGCTCTCAACTAGCAGCTTCAACCAACTCTTTATCTGGTTATGTCATAACAGTAAATGGAGCTACAATGACCTCTGGCTCGGCGACCATCCCCGCTCTTACCAGTGCAACTGTTCCCGCGATAGGTAACAGCCAGTTTGGCATGAACCTAGAGGTTAATACTACCGCCGTCTCCACACCAGCTGTCGGTATAGCAATTACTCCAGCAGCTAACGGAACAACGCTTAAAGGACAAGCAGTAGCAGGTTATAATACTCCCGATACTTTCAAGTTCCTAACCGGTGACACCATTGCAAACAGTGCAAACGGAGGCGCTGGCCCAACAAACTCGCAGATTTACACTGCATCGTATATAGTTAATGTGAGCGGTGGACAGCTCGCGGGTACTTATACAACAACTTTAACGTACATATGTACATCAACCTTTTAAATTATGCGTAAATATATACAAAAAACTATCATATGGGCATCAGTTATAACCTATGGCTTCTTCTTGAGCTCCCCAATTGCTCTGGCACAAACAAAGCCAGCAACGCAAACCACACCTCAGTCCACTTCAACCAATGGCCAGGCTCTTGAGATTGCACCTCCAGTTATTTATCTTTCTGTAGACCCAGGCCAAACCGTAAAGACACAAATTCTTATCAGGGATATCTCAAACGGAAACTTGATAGTGAATGGACAAGTCAACAACTTCGTATCAGGTGGTGAAGATGGTACCCCTAAGATTTTGCTGGATAACAAAGATTCCTCTAATGACCCATATACACTTGTAAGCTGGGTAGTACCATTACCAAGCTTGCTGCTTGTTCCCCGTGAAATTAAGACATTAACAGCCACTATCAATGTTCCTAAGGACGCCGCGCCTGGTGGTCACTATGGAGTTATCCGCTTTACTTCGACACCACCGTCACTCGACGGAAGCGGTGTATCGCTTGCTGCAAGTATTGGTGTGCTGGTTCTAGTAACTGTAAGTGGTAACGTAAAGCAGGGTCTATCTGTTCAAGATTTATCAGTTAATAAAGATGGTAAGACAGGTACATTCTTTGAATCTGGCCCATTACAATTCGTCGAAAAGTTTAAAAACACGGGTAACGTCCATGTACAACCGGTTGGCCAGGTTACTATTACCGATATGTTTGGCAAGAAATTAGCAGCGGTTAATGTAAATCTTCCACCAGGGAATATCTTGCCACAAAGTTCACGCCAGTTTAAGCAACCCCTCGACAACACTGTTATTGGTAATAAGAGGTTGTTTGGTCGCTATACAGCTACACTTAAGGCCGCATATGGCAGTGATAAAAAAGTAGTCACTAGCTCGCTCGTATTTTGGGTTATTCCGTATCGCCTTGTTGCGGCAGTTATTGTAGGCATCGTTGCAGCCTTCTTTGCTCTCAGGTTCTTCATCCGACGCTACAACCGACGCATCCTTGATCAGGCACAGAAGCGCACTAAGAAATAGACGTGTGTGAATGGGGCTTAGGCTATGACAGGTGAGTGGCTAGCTTTGGTAATCAGTCTCACTCTAAGCGCAAGTGGTATAATAACGATATGTATGAACAGTTAAAAATAAGCCACCACGTACATAGTGGGCGTCTACGTGCACATGAGCATACGTCGTACATTCCGCTAATACTGATGACACTGCTTGTTGGAGTAATGCTCGTGGGGCTGTCCATACGGACATATGTTGCGGCTGACTCGCCAGGACCGCAAGCTGGTTCTATCGGACTCACCGGTACGGTACCTAAGAAGCCTCCTCAGCAGGCGGCCACAATTGACACACCAAAAGGCCAGCAGCACTTTGCAATATCACCCATAGTTGTATCAGGCACCTGCCCGGCAGGGACACTTGTTGAATTATACAAAAATAATATATTCGCAGGATCAGCTTCGTGTGAAAGCAAGGGTACATACACAATGCAGATAGATTTGTTATACGGACAGAATTCACTGACTGCCCAAGTCTATGATGTACTCAATCAAGCGGGCCCTGTGTCGGCTGCTATAATAGTTTTTTATGATGCAGTTCAGCCGTTTGCAGCCGGTTTAAATATACTTAACTTCGGTGCATCACAGCTCTTGCTCAACACCGACGCTGTTTATAGGGGTATATTTCCTGGACAGACAATGAACGTACCAATAAGTATTATTGGTGGTGCAGCACCGTTTGCACTCAACGTTCAGTGGGGAGATGCGAATAATAAAGTGATACCGCGGAGCGATAATACGGTCTTCAATGCATCCCATGTATACCAAAAAGCAGGTGTATACAAAATTTCATTTCAGGCCAGTGATGCCCAACAGCAAGTAGCATTCTTATCTGTTGCAGCTATCGTAAATGGACAGCCAGCGGTCATTACAGGAGCTAATTCTGGGAGTCAAAAAAAGACACTGAATAAATTATTAGTTCTATGGCCGCTGTATGCTATTGCTGCCACAATGGTTGTAAGCTTTTGGATTGGCGAGCGTCATGAAAAAAAGATTATGCAAAAGATCATGGCCATTCAGCAAAATCCAACACTCGGTGCAAAGCCACGTACTACCTCATAAAAAACCCTTGCATTATAAGATAAAAAGCTTATAGTTATTTAAGTAGAGAAGTGCTCAGTGAGAACTAAAAATGTATCTCCTCTAAGCTTAAACAAACAATAAAACAGATACAAAAATGGAATTTGAAACAGATAGAACCAGTCGTAGGTTATTTCTATTTGGCACCCTTTTAGGTGTCTTTTTTGCATTATTTGTATCCAGCTTTTCACCAGTTTTTGCTGCAGTAGGCATAAATCAGCAAATTAATTTCCAGGGAAGACTCTTGAATTCATCTGGGGCGACAGTTCCAGACGGTTTTTATAACATCCAGTTCAAGATTTACCAAGATGGTGACGGCCAATCTGTTGGAAACACCACAGGATCACCAGCCGGCTCGCTCAAGTGGACAGAAAGTTATTTAAACTCCTCGTCTCAAGGTGTAAAGGTTCAAAATGGCTTTATGTCTGTGCAACTTGGTTCACTAAACGCGTTTGGCTCGAGCATTGACTGGAACCAAAGCAGTTTATGGCTTTCCATGAACATTGGTAGCACTAATGTCAGCTGTACGCCGTTTACAAACTGTACGCCAGACGGTGAAATGATACCGATGCAGGCTATGACTACTGCAGTGTACGCCTTAAATGCCATGCAACTTGGTGGTTTAACGGCTTCTTCCTTTGGCCAGCTGTCTGCTAACCAGATATGGACCGGTGTTAACACCTACCGCCCAGCCGTAGACTCAACAGCGGCGTTCAAACTGCAGAACCAGTCTGCTGGAACCAGTTATGTAACCGGTGACTCTACAAATAACCAACTTATCCTGGGGACAGCATCCAGTTTGACGGGTAAGTTGGCCTTTGCGACCGTTGGAGGCGGCACGCTCACTGTCATTCCAACCAGCAGCGCGTCTAACTTTACCATTACGCTCCCAGCAGAAACCGGTACGGTATGTACAACTGCTGCTACGGGCGCGTGTAGTGTGGCTGGTAGCGGCTACGTTCAGCTGGCACCTTTAGCTGTCCAAGCAGATGCCACTGCCAACAATACAATATTTATAAACAAGACGAATGCAGCAGGAAACATAGTTGAACTACAAAAGAGTGGTACTGACGTATTTAAGATCGATAACAGTGGTAATATTGTTGCAACTGGCACCTTCAACAGCAACGCATTTAACTCCACAACGCTCACATTTGCTGGTGCCAACCCAGTAATTAGTGCAAGCACCACCAACAGCAACCTGACTGCCCAAGCAAACGGTACGGGTACCCTTGCGCTTAATACAACGGGAGCCGGCACGGTAAATGTTGGTACAGCCAACTCTACAACCGTTGGAATTGGTAATGCTGCATCTACAAACAGCATTATGGGTACCACCAACATCAACACAACAGGTACTACGGGTACATCAATTAACGCTGGTACTAACACTGGTAACACCACCATCGGTAATGCTACTGGTACTTTTGCATTAGCTTCTAACGCCCTAAACGTCACCACGGCCGGTGCAGTCAGCGGCGTAACCACTCTTATTACCAGTGGCACCATTAATGGTCAAACTATTAGTTCGGCAGCTAACTTAACCGGTACCTTAGCAGTAGCCGGTATTATTACTGCTACTAGTCTGGGCTCTGCTAACACTGATACTGTTGTCTGCCGTAACAATACTAACCAACTCGCTACCTGTAACTCAACCTTCATCGGTTCAACCGCTTACACCCTCCAAGGTGCATACACTAACTCCACCAACCCTGAGATCGTCCTTAATGCTACCAACGGCGGCCTTACCCTTCGTAACGATGCTTCTAACTCACTAGCTGGTAAC
>JAYTSU010000033.1:0-4150 GCA_043745485.1 Candidatus Saccharimonadota bacterium | reverse complement strand
TCATACAGGAGACGATACCGGAGCTTCATTTGGTCTTAGCAGGCAAGAAAGATGCTTTATATGAAGCTCACGAACGGTATGCAGCCCAAAGAGGCATTAAAAATGTCATCTTTACCGGTTTTATCTCTGATGGCGAGCTCAAATGGCTCTATCAAAACACTGCTTGTTACGTTTTCCCGAGCCTGAGTGAAGGTTTTGGGCTGCCAGGTCTTGAGGCCATGATACACGGCGCCCCTGTTGCCTCAAGCAATGCTACCTGCCTCCCAGAGGTAAACGGCGACGGAGCAGACTATTTTGATCCAAGCAGTAGCAGGGGACTGGCCAAAGTAATCCTCAACATTATTAACAACAAACAACATACTGACGATTTAAAAAAACGTGGCACATTGCACGCAGCGACATTTTCATGGGACAGAATGGCACAGCAAACGCTGGATGTTTACGACCGCGCGTTGTCGTAAGTATGTATAAGTTATCCCCAGTTGAACAAAAAGCGAACTAGAGGGGGAGCCAGTTATTTGTATTTTTTACGTTAATATATATAAATATGTTTTTTTATTTATTCTTCTGTTACAACTTCTTTTACTGAAGTTTCGGTACCAGGCTTAAGCACCACGTGCCTATCCCTTCCCTCTCCCATAGAAACCGTAACTAATCCGGCCTCATCGGCTGCCTTGTGCACGGTACGTCTATCGGCTGCATTCATTGGTTCCAAAGCAAGCTCTTGACCGCTGTCTTTAACCTGCTTAATCCACTCCTCTGCCCGCTCCGTTATCTGGTGCGCACGCTGCTTTTTATAGTCTGCAATATCAACGTTTACCCGGGTATACTGATGACCTTGGTTCTTGAGGGCATTACTGACAATAAACTGCAATGAGCGCATCGTATCACCGTGTTGACCTATCAAAAAGCCATTCAAATGGGTCGACGGCACACTCAGCTCAATCATATCGTCTTCGCTCGTAGCATAGACATCGGTGTTAAGGCCAAAGAAAGATAACAAATCCTCGAGATATTTCTTTGCGTATAAAATTGCCTCTTCCATCTAGCGTCTCCTTTTTTTACTCTTTTTCTGAGACGCTTTTTTGGTTTGTGCTGTTGGCTTTGGGTTTTGAATCACCTCACCTTCTATGATTGTACGTGTCACCGTAGACTTATTGTTTCTCTTTATATTTGGTGTTGCAACTGAAGCCTCAAGCTCATCTTCGTCCTGTCCTAAGACCTTGTTCTGCTGGATAATGGCAACCACACCGCTGACAAGCCAGTACAAACTCAGCGCCGAAGCGATGTTAACAGTTAGGAAAAAGATCATAACAGGGATAAAGAAGCGTGTGCTGCGTCCAACGGCTGCATTTACTTCACTTTGATCTGCCTTTTCGCCACCACCAGCTCCCTTCAAGATATCGCGGAGTTTGCGGGCATCTTTATCATTCGGCATGAGTTGCTTACTCTGGAAATACTGACTAATGGCACTGCCGAGCACCAACACCATTGCGGGCCAGTAAATGCCACCGCTCTTTTCTATGGCACTACGGGTCAAATCAACCACGCCAAAAAGTGTGTGGTCAAACTTACCGATATTCCCTGCCAGTTCTTTGAGCCAACCGAAGTGTTGTACGAATGGATACGAGAAAGTGATGATGTTACGTGGATCGGTGATGATACGACGGATTCCTGAGTACAGGCCGATAAGTATCGGCAGCTGCAAGATCACTATCCCCAGAGAGCTGAATGGGTTTACGCCGCGCTCTTTATAAAGCTCCATAACCATCGCGGATTCTTTTTGCTTATCCCCTGCTGCTTCTTTCTTGATGCGCTTCATCTCTGGTTGGAGTGTGCGCATTGCCTTGGCGTTATGCAGCTGCTTTTTGACGAGTGGCCACATCAACAGACGAACAAGAACCGTAAAGACGATGATAGCAAAGCCAAAATTATGTCCAGGTAAGGCCGTATAAATGATTACGAGCAGGTTAAAAATTGGGCGTACGATAAGCGTAGTAAACATGAGCGTTTTACTTATAACTCCTTTAGTTGCTGGCTTTACTATACCACAAATCCCCCACAAAGCAGGCTTTGCGGGGACCCCTGATGTAAAATTTTGTTAACCCCTTACGTTTATGAGCGAGTTACAGCCGTTTTCACGGAAAGAAAATTTAAAGTAGTTTAGCGCGGTCAAGAAGATCGTGTACTTCTTTTGCTAGCTCACTTGCTGGCATCGATGCAGCTTCCACTTGGTATATGGTAAAAACCATTTGAGCAGGACGAGCAAACTCTGCCATATGTACACGTACTAGTTCATATATACGACGACGGATTCGGTTTCTGACAACGGCAGATTTATGTACTTTTTTACTTACCACAACCGCCACGTGGGTAACGGGATGGCTCGGGTCACTATACACATGTAGGCCGCCTAGGCTGTTTCTGTGGGCCCTGCCCTGCTTGTAAATACGCCTGACCGACTGATGGCCGTGAAAGCGGTGTAGTTTGCTTAACATGAATATAGTGTACCTTTTTAGATTAAAAATGCCGCCCTTAGGCTTAGGACGGCTTTTTTGCTTTAGTACATAGGCTGCTTAAGCGGTGAGCTTCTTGCGGCCCTTTTCGCGGCGGCGTGCAAGCACGTTACGACCGGTGCGGTTAGCCATCCGCTTTAAGAAGCCGTGCTCTTTGGCACGTGAGCGCTTCTTCGGTTGAAAAGTTCGTTTTGGCATAATTTTATCCTGTTAGTTCAAGTCGTAGTATACAACAGCGGTGAGCCTTTGTACGACTTTGTTATTTTGACAATAATTTACCGCTATATCTTAACAGGTTTTCCACCATTTTCAAAACCTTATCCCCAGTTTTATCAGATACAATGACAGACTGTGCATAAGTTGACGCAAGAATGGCTAAATTCAACCCCCGAGTTAAAATTACATCTTAATACTTGTGGAAAAGTCATAAACTTTTGCTATAGTGGTTATTGAACTGCGTTTAAGGAGAGGGTAAATATAGTGCAAGACGACCATTTGTGGCAAGCCGTACTCGGTGAGATTGAGCTTAGTATCTCAAGGGGTAACTATGTCACGTGGTTCAAAAACACCCGCCTGCTTCGCTTTAAAGATAATGTGCTGACAATTGGCGTTCCAAACGTATTCGTCAAACAGCAGCTTGAGCGCAAGTACAACGACCTCATCACTGAATTGCTCACTAAAAACCACACTTCTCCTGATAGGATCGAATATAAGATTCACACAGATTTATCAAAAAATGCCTCGTCAGAAGAAGAATCGATCAGTCTTAACCCTGCTTCAAATACACAGCAGTCCACCATACATGCACCGCACAGCAACGGTAATTCTCTCAGCCACTCGTACCGCCAAGGATTAAATGAACGCTACACCTTCGACAACTTTATAGTCGGCGGCGGCAACGAACTAGCTTATGCAGCCTGCCAGGCTATTGCGGTAAACCCCGGGACAAAATACAACCCGCTCTTTATTTATGGGGGAGTAGGAATCGGCAAAACTCACCTTATTCAAGCGGTTGGTAACGCCATTATTGCCAACAAACCTGGTACGACGGTTGTTTATGTCTCTACCGAACAGTTTGTCCAAGAATTTATCGATGCCGTGCGTTATAAGAAAAATACCGACTTCGCTGGCTACTATCGCAACGCCGACGTGTTAATTATCGACGATATGCAGTTTATAGCGGGTAAGGATAAGACCCAGGAAGAGTTTTTCCACACCTTTAATGCCCTGCACCAAGCTAACAAGCAAGTAATTATAAGTAGCGACAAGCCGCCAAAAGACATACCAACCCTTGAAGAACGCCTACGCAGCCGCTTTGCCTGGGGCATGAGTATAGATATGCAAAACCCAGACTTTGAAACCCGCTGCGCCATTGTGCAGTCCAAAGCAGAAATGAAAGGCATGATCTTACCGCCCGATGTCGTTGAATATCTAGCCAACCACATCCAGACCAACATCCGCGAACTCGAAGGCGCGCTCAACCAACTCATCGCTTTTTGTGAAATGCGCGGACTTGAGCCAGATGCGGCAATTGTTTCCAGCTTACTCAGCGCCAACAAGTCCCGACCCAAGCACTTAAGTGCCCGTCAGGTCATTGAACGGATCTCCAAACATTTTCAAGTTCCCATGGATGA
>JAYTSU010000032.1:0-16310 GCA_043745485.1 Candidatus Saccharimonadota bacterium | reverse complement strand
TGGTTGCGCAGGTCTGGTCTGTTAAAATATTTTCCTGGCAGCTTAAACGGCAGCATTGGGTACCATTCAACGCCAATGGCAGTTAAGACTTTCTTCATATTTTTATGGTTTGAGAAACGACGGGTTGCAAAGGCGTCAAATAAAACCCGTACCTTGACCCCACGTGCTACAGCATACTCAAGTGCATGAAACAGCGGTTCAGTTGTCTCATCTAAAGCCATAATAAAGAATTCAATGTGTATGAATTTATCAGCTCGATTAATATCTTTTATAATGTGCATAAAGTTGTCATCGTAGTTAGATAGTACTGCAATTTTATTGCCGCTAAACGCTGGAAGATTGCCAAGGGTAGTCGTGAGTTTGACCATATGATCGATACGGTCAGAAATATCAAAGTGCACAAACTCACGTAGTTCTGGGTCGCCAGCAGCTTCGTCGACCGCTTTGCTAATTATATGGTCCATAACGCGTTGTTTGCTACGTCTTCGCTTGGAAAGTTTTGGGCTACCAATGAGTAAAAATACCAAAAGACCAACAGTTGGGAGCAACATGATTAGCATCAGCCATGCGGTTGCCGAAGATGGCTTACGGTTGCGTGGTACTACATAAATAGCAGCAAGGCGTACAAAAACTTCTAATACAAAAATGACTTCCAGAACTATCCGGACGGAGAAATGCATATGGCTAGTATACCTTATGTTTTTTGTTTGCTATCGAATGTAATAAACAACTGTAACAGTGTAGTTAAGATCGTTTTCGCCAGGTTGGATGCTTAGGCTGGCCGGTTTGGCTTCCTTTACACCACTGCTCATGGCGCTATCCATCATATAAGGCACTGGTCCACCAAATGCATTACCGTCGTCTATACTTTTTACTTTTGTGACCGTAAAACCAAGATTCTTGGCAGATTGGTTGGCCTTTGCACGTGCATCCTTAGTGGCTTCATCGCGGGCTTTGCTTTCTACCTGCTTTTTCTTTGTATCACTAAAGCTCGTTTGTGGGGAAACTTGTCCGCTCGGTGAGGTGGTAATTAAATAATCTTGGACTTTTTGAGCCTGGTCTTTGGAGCTTATGGTTATAGAGGGACGTAGAGTGTATGTGTATTGGTTGTTGGTTTCATCAAAATAAAAGTCACGGTAGTTATAGCCGTCAGAGTCAACTTTAATTTTATTATCCATGATACCAATTTCTTTGAGCCTTGAAACAACTTCGTTGCTTTTTTTGGTCAAAGCGGCTAAGGCTACGTCTTTATTGGTGTCTTTAAATTCATAACTTGGCTGGAAAACGTATTGATCAGGCTCGGCGGTAATTTTTGCCTCGCCAGAAACGGTGATTGTCCTGCCTGATTCAGTTTTGCTTACCCACGGCTTCCAAATAACGAACATACTAACGATAATAATTAGGAGCAAGATGACTATAAGCCGTAGGTCGAAACTTATCTGAACTTTATTTTTAGCGTTCGTTTGACTCAAGTGCATATATATCCTTTTTATTAATTAGCGTACCAGTCGCCTGGGTCAATAGTATTAACTGTAGCGTCTGCGGCGACTGTAACTGTAATGTACTGCTTATGTCCAGCTTCTGGGCAACTAGCTAAGTTACCACACTTAGAGAACTCATCATAATAAGCTTTATAACTAGGCAATTCTTTTTCTGCAGTTGCATATACGTAGTAGTCGCCTGCGGGAACTTTTATTGTATACTTCAAATCTGGTGTTGGTGGAACACAGCTCATATCTATACATGTGTTTGTTGGCTGTCTTGCACCGATATTGTCACAGTAAATTTTAGCTGGGCTTGTTATTTTACTAGCGCATACTTGTTCGTCAGTAGGCAAGTGGCTGCTTGGGTAAGAAGCATTGCCAGTTATTGTTCCATCTTTTGGTGCAGTCACAGATGTTGTAGCTGCTTTAGAATCTGATGAGCTAACGGCCTTTGGAGCAATTGATGTAGCCGAGTGTTTGCTAGTGGTTGTGTTGTTCGTATGATATGCAAACCATCCCGCAGCTCCCGCTACACCAACTATAAATACTATAAGCAGGATAGTTACAGCACCAAACCCTGAGTTATCCTTAAGCATTTTTATCATAATAAGTTCAGCTTAGGCTAATTGTAACTAATTTACAATCATGAAGGGGGAGTGCTGATGCATCATAATACGATATATGCTAATGATATATAAAAAAGTTGCTAAACTACTAAAATGCAGAAGCTCAAACGATATTTGTGGCTGAGCCAAATTAATTTATTTGGCTGGCTCATTATCTCCAGCTTCTTGGCATCAAGCGTCGTAATTACCAACGGCGGCGTTAGCAATTTTGGTAACCACTACAGCACTGTTACTTTTTATTCTATCGCATTTATAGCCGACATTATTTATATATACCTGGCAGCCGAAGCACTCATGCTTTTAGACAGGCGATTCAAAAATCTTGCACGGTATCTGAGCGGACTGTGCATCTTTATATTTTTAGTTTATATAACGACGTTTCCACGTAGGTTCGGCGTTATTTTTTCTGACATCCACGATAATATCAGCATTGCATTGTTTGGCTATGAACTGCTATTAGCATTCTGGCTCTTATTTAAAAGATTCTCATTGGACACCATTGCATATCTGCTGATCATGCTCATAGGCACAACTATAGGAATGCTTTCGGCTGTTCACGTCGTGCATTTGATGTATGTGGGACAGATGGTTGGTAGCTTTGGCTTTGCTTTACTTCTTGTTCTGGTTTTACCAAAAGTAGTTGCAACTGAACTTAAAAAACGACCCGTTAAAAAGTAAGCTTTTACTTGATAGCCATGGATAGGAGTTTTTATATCTAATAACCAGTGAATAGGTCTGTATAGATCTTTTTAATTTTCATTTTTTGGAGCAAGGTTTTGTATGCGCTTACAAGCCCTGGCGGGCCTGAAATGTAAAACATTGAAGCAGCATGTATCTTGATATCATCTTCCGTTAATCTTTGTCCCTTACCAACTTTCATATGGATATTTATACCCTTGTCGAGTGCAGTTTTTAAAACCTCTTTAAAGGCAATTTCACTTTTATCTGTAACAAAATAATACAGGTCAATTATTTGCTTGGAATCTTTATGTATAACATCTTCAATCATTGCGATAAAAGGTGTAACACCAATACCACCTGCAATAAACACTACAGGCACATTCGTATTTTTTGGCAGGGTAAAGTCCCCCGCAACATGGTTGCCAATTATTGCATCGCCTTCACGTAAGGCAGCTAAACTATTTTTAAACTTACTACCTTTATCATAAAATTTTACTCCAATCCTTATGAGACTACTGTGTGGAGAAGCTGCGATAGTAAAAGTCCTACGGTTTCCTCTTGAGTCAAACCCAACGCCAGGAATTGTAAATTCCATATATTGCCCAGCTGTATAATGCACTGCTTGACTGGGTTTGAACGCATAGCTATATGTAGTTGGCGTCAGCTGTTTTTTCTCTACAAGTTTCAAATGTGTGCTCGCCCGCATTGTCACAAGAAATGCGAACAGATTTCCTACAATCAAAGCTAAATGAGGCGAACTTGCTATAAAACCAATGTCTATGTTGGCTGCAAAAATTATCGCGACTATAACCCCAAAAACTAGCCGTTTATTTTGTGTAACGGGCATTGTATTGGGCTCAGTAAGCATTATTGTTCCAAGGAAAAGTATTGGGTAGAGGGTCAAAGCGGCTACAACTGTACTTGTTAAAGTAGAACCTGCAATAGTTTTCATAACTATAATTACAAGCGCAGGAATCATAAATGCTAATACGAGCTGTACGCGTCTAATTTTCATTACTACTATGAGGCCAGCTAATACCATTGGTATAAATAGCGCCCTATCAGCAATCCACCATGCGCCGCTACCTATTCCTAATACACTGACGATGAGAACGCCAAAAGCAGCTGGATTAAAGATGTGTGCTCTGCGCCAGGTAATGACGTACTTACTCGCAATCGCAACCAATGCAGCATATCCAATGCCTATCCATGTTTTTTGGTTAGTTGGAGCTGCCAGCACGAAGAACAGTATGAGTGTAGTAATGATTGAAGATTCGTGGTTTGTAGCGACGTTGAAGAGCTTGCCTAAAAGCGTATTAGCCACAAAACAGACCGTAGATATAAGCGTCAAGTTGAGCGCCATTACTTTAAGCGAAGAATAGGTCACTATATTCATGGCTCTAAGCACAAAGGTAACGGAAACTAGGAAAGCTAGAGCATAGAGCACGACACGGTACATAGTGGTTGCATCAAGTATCTGGCGTAATTTTTTCATTATAGCTCCATTTATTGAACTTTATAATCTTTACCGGGAGTATAGACTATGACTACTATATTAACTTTTGGGTTGTAGTGATCATGGAATGTGAACGTACCTTCATCTTTAAACTGTACCCTCCAACCCTCATCACCTTTAAATTCTCCCGACTGAAATTTACCAACATGTTGGTGCTCTTCGCCGCCAGCCCCTAAGCTTAAATCGTGCGTCTTGCCATCTTTGCTATTAAACTGCACATAGCCACCTACTGCTACTGCAAGGGTATTAGGGGATGCTTTATCTGAATAAAGGCTTACGCAAGTATCTTTGCATGCAGACTGCGAGCTAATTCGGGTATGTTTTGACGAGTATGTATAGATAGCCGCAAAACTTATAAGGCCTGCAACTATCAGTGCGGCAAACAATGTCATTATTTGCTTTTTTGCAAAACCCTTGGCAGGTTTCATTATTCAGTGACCTCGATCGTGCCCTTCATATACGGGTGAGGGGAACAGTGGTACGCATAAGTACCTACGGTGTTAAAAGTAAAAGTATACGTTTCACCCTTACCAAACAGTTCACTTGCCGTGAATTCCGCTGTTTCTTTATCTGGCGTAACATCGTGCTTAGCGTTATCTTCATTCGTCCATGTAACGGTCGTACCTTTTTTGACTCGGATAGTTTTCTGAACCACCGCAAAACCTTTATACGTAATCTGATTCGTGTCTTGCATCTTTGAGCTCGATTGTTTTGAATCGGAAGCGGTACTCGTTGAACTATGGTTTGCCATAGCATCGTTCGTTTTCGTTGTGGATTTAGTCTTAGTTAACATGGTCGCGCCAAACCCTAAGATTATCAAGACGGCTATGACGATACCTACTTTGAAGTTTTTATTCACAGTAACTCCTTTCTTATCTATTATTTACAGTATATAGCAAAGGAGGGACGCACACTACGAGCGTCCCTCCTTGTGCCTACTGCTTATTCTAAATTAGAACTTGCTAGGATTTTGCTTAACAATAGCACCGGCTAGAGTATCGGCAATTTTGGTCGTGATCTGGTCACGAGCCGCTTGCTGTGCAGCATAGCTACCAGCGAAATCGCCAGCACCGTGCTTATCAACAGCTGATTTTAGTAAACCAACGTGTTCTGTAACCAATGAGGCAACTGCTTCTTTCGGTAAGCCTGTAGCTCCACCAAGCAGGTCAGAGATTGCAGATACATAACCATTTAGGTCAGAGACGGCTTTGTCCATACCAGCTGTGTCACCCTTTTTAGCAGCTACTGTGTAGTTTACAAAGAAGGTGATGTGACTGCGCCAGATTTCTAGGAACTTAGCTTCTGCATCCGCACCATATACACTTCCAATAGCCTTAGATAAAGCGATTGAGTTTTGGTCTAATGCACCAGCTGAAGCTTCAAACATCGGACTGCCATCAAAGCCTGCTCGTGTAGCAGCAGAGGCAAGGTCTACGTGCTGTGCTTCTAAGTTATTAAGTACTACGCGTAGGCCGGCTGCCTTTGTGTCAGTAGATTGTGATGAAACGGATGATGACTTCACTGCCTTGTCATTACCATCTTTACTATTTCCCTTGGCATAACCAATGCCACCACCTATGAGTAGACCGAGAATGAGTACTACCGCAATCATCATTGAGCTACCTTTGTTATCGTTTGATCGATCCATAGGATCCTCCTATTATTAGTTTAGTTTAAACATTGCAGTTATATTTAGCAAATTACTTTACTTTACTAAATAAACTTAATTTGATACTATCCTTAAATGAAATACCTGTCAATAGATAATTATTTAAAGGACGTTGATCTCTCGGATATTACTACATATCACGCCGGCGTGCTGCAAGCAAAATTACACCGAATACTTCAAAAACAGTGTGATTTTATATTAAGTACCTATGATATAAGTAAAATGCACTGGTTGATTATAGGTACGGTTTTAGATAGCGGCGAAGAAGGGATGCGGTTGACAGAGCTGGCCGAAACACTCGGCACAACTATGTCCTATATTACGGGCGCCATCAATTTACTAGAGGTGAAGGGAATGGTTAATCGTAAAGATAGTGAAACCGACAGCCGTTCCAAGCTTATTTCTATCAACAGCAAATTCGTGCCTCAATGCGCAGAAATTGAAGCTACTTTGCGCAAAGGTTTAAGAAAAAGTATATACGCGACAGTTAAACCAGAAGATTTCAAGATTTATATGAAAGTTTTATACCAATTGACCTACGTTGATAAAAATAACAGTTAATGATTATTTGTCAGCCAGATACGCTGTAGCTGAAACGTAGTTGTTAGGGGAGTTGAACCAATAATAGAATCTATGAAGCCTAAGCCGCTTGTTAGGTTGTACCACCGCACATTACCAGAACTGATGGCTTAGAACATTGAGTAGCCTTAAAGTATAGTAAGTGATATTCTCTGAACATTATGGCAGACCCTAAGAGATCAATCTTTGAACAATATAAAGATATGCCAACACTAGATCTAACGCGAGAATTAGCACTTGAAGCTGAGCTTTTAGCACCCGATGGGATTGTCCCAGAAACTATGGCAAGGCATATAATAGACATTACTAATAGACATCTCCATATATCTAAAGAGCCAAAAGACCTCTTACTTATTGCTGCTTCAGCTTTATTTCTCACTGACAGCACATCGGACATAGAGTTTATGAGCGATGAAAATGTTGCTCAAACTTTTGTTGATAAACGAACAGTCGCAAGAGGACATTTATATAGTATTGAACACTTAGCCTCAGTTGCTTACACGGGATTTGGGCTACGGTTATTTGGCGTTGACGTACTAGAGCCTTTTAAAATTCATGTAGAGACCTTACTGGTACCGGTAGAATCCGTAACTTTTACATTAGCTTCAAAATAGAGCCAACTGATATTGCGCCCGCAGTGCTGTGAGAAGGTTAAGATAGGAGAGTTTGGAAAATCAAATTAAAGCTGAGTTAGTCAGATGGTTGACACTTTCTAAAGGTGTAACACCTTTAGCTTACTCTACCGTGTAGGAGTAGAACCAAACTTACTGTTAGAATCGTTTACCATCGATTTCCGACTGAAAATATCAAAGAACTTTATCAGCAAATACGACTAGACGTTGCGTAAAACTTCGACCTGAGCTATCCCAATTCCCAGTACAGGTAATGAGGTTTAGGTGTGAACCCGTTGCACTATGAAAAACTTCGTCTGGCTGCGCGTCTTCTGGATAATTTCGTGTCTCACGGACAACAAAGTTTATAGCAACTCCATTACTTTCTGTAGCAATTATAATATCGCCCTTGGTAAGTTTAGTAAGATTACTAAATACACCAGGCTGACCGTGTAATCCACTTACATGCCCACCGATTACTGCAGTGCCTTGATTGCCCGGTAATGCACCATACTTATACCATCCAACGTCACTAACAGTTTGGGGCATATTCATATTCCCCTCTTTGGTTATACCAACGTATTTAACTAGTGAGTCGATCTGTAATTTAGGGATCTGTAATCGAATTGGAATAGCGTAGTTTGCGCTAGTTTTAGGCGTAGTAGATAAGGTATTGATAGCCATAGCGTGAGCTGATTTTTGGGTTTGCTTATGTGGTATGGCATAGATATATCCTACTTTTAAAATACCGGCTAATAGTATCGTCATGCTCACGACAACGAGTAAGTTTTTAGGCCATGTCACCTGTTTTTTGCCGTGAGTGTATTTATAACTCATTTAGGAATAAGTTATGTTTAGGCCCGTTTACGCACAGCTCGCACAGTTATCACACTGGTAATCAATATAGACATCCCTAAAAATAGAGAATTATTAAAATAGCTCGTATGAGTTGGCTCGCTCAAGCCGGTATTCGGCAAACCTGGGGTTTTTGCTCCAGATGAGTTTGCTGAACTAGAACCATTTGCACACGTAGTGCTGTTGATCGTATCTTTATCTGTTGATACAGTACCGCCAAAAGCTAGAGCTCGTCCTGTCCATGTGACCAGATTACCGATAATAACTCCTGAAGCATCTAGGACATTACCACCGAAAGTAGAATTTGCACCGAGTGTCGTTGCTGCACCTGGAGTCCACCAAATATTACAAGCCGATGCGCCGCCAGCCTGTGCAATTATCGAACCAGCTGATGAGTTTAGGGCATCTGTCATTCTGAATATATATGTGCCCGCACCTGTAAGAGTAATTGTGCCACCACCACCAATAGATGCTGCTCCAGATATACAGTAAACCCCCGGTACGTAAACTCCAACTGCTCCATGAGTTATATCAGACGCAAGATCAATAGCACCGGGTGCAAAAGAAAAAGTACACGGCTGACTACTTAACGCGCTGAGTGCAGTGCCTTGGTCAATTCCTGCTTGATTATATATAGAATCTGCTACATGTGTAATGCCGTTAACTGTCGGGGGCGATGCAGGTGGAGTAGTATATCCTAAATCACCACTGATAACTGTCCCCGATGTGGTGTTGGAGTATGTTCCTGAAAGTATAGTAAAACTATCAGCTATTCCAAGTGATGGCGACGAAGCTGCTGATACTAGTGGGGTTGCAGTTAATACTGCAATTCCGAGTGATAAAACTCCAAGTTGGATGAGTTTTTTCATATTATACCTCTGTTTTTTATTTTAAACTACACGATTAAACGATATATATGGCATATATTACCATAACCAATACCGTTTACCTAATAGATAATTAAGTGTGTCAGAACTGTATAGAATATATTATGTCTTAATCAAATCTACTCTACCGTCTACCGGTGATTGCAGCAACCAGCCACGCACCAAGTGGCATTCAGCATAAGCTTGTTCGGCATAGCGTGCTGCTGAAACATGATCCGGGGAACTTATTGCTGCTCTAGCATCTTCTGGAGTTTGCCATAAACAATAAGATAATCCTTCAAATGGCTCGTAATGTATAAATCCTTTCGCACTTTCCGCTGACAAAAGAGCGGCATCGTCTAGTTGTTTCAGTATTTTATCATCTACTCTGGCTCTACGGATTGATCTAAAAATAAATAAAGCTATTTTATTTTCAATCTCCTGATCATCCTCTTTTAATTGTTCGAAGATTCCTTGCCAATTAAAACTGTCTTCTACATCAACCTTAAAATCTGCATAATCGTCACGGGTAGGCATGAAAATATATTTACTACTTTTAGCTAAATAATCTACCGCATCTTTGGTGTTCATAAGCGTATAGTACTCTAAATTATTACTTATGGTTACTTATCTTGGTAGCGGGGCCAGGACTCGCCCACATTCTGCGGGCCCCGAACTTCTGCCTTGCAAGCAAGCTTGCAGGTGAAGATTCGTTTCCGAACTGCCACTGGCAGTTCTCACCTGGGACCTTATGCCAGGTTCAAATCTTGGCTCATTACCAAAATAAAAACCCCATCTTACGATGAGGTTCATATTTTGGTAGCGGGGCCAGGACTCGAACCTGGGACCTCGTGGTTATGAGCCACGCGAGCTGCCACTGCTCCACCCCGCGTTATCTGGACAAGAGCAAGTCAAATAATACCTTAACAGATGTAATATGTCAATGTGCCTAGGGCATTTAGATAATAGTTGCTAGGGCTTTATGGGCGGATTCCACGGTAAGCTTGCTGCCTGACATTAGCTTAATTACTTCGCCGTCGAGCTGCATTGGCATACTTTTGATTATAGTGCAGGTGTATTTTTTTTGTTTGCGCGTGGTATTGAGGTTTGACACGGCAGCTTTAATTAAACGTTTTACGAGTGCAGTCTTGTTTTTACTTCGAAAAGTTATGACTTCAAACATGCCATCGTCAGGCCTGTTCTTTCCTGCCAAGGTTAAGACCTTTGCCATTTGGTTTATGTTACCAAATATGAGGCTGTCCAGGCTTAAAGTCTTCTTACGACGTGTGATTTCAAACGGTTTAAACTTCTGAAATGTCTTAAGTGCCAGAATCAGCTCGTTGAATGCATTCAAAGAATGTTTGTTAAGCTCTGCCGCAATAACCGGCGTCAGACCAAGCCCAGCATACGAATGCGCATAGCGTATCACTTTTTCTTTGCCTGGAGCTTCTAAGGAGATTTTTAAAAGGTCCAGATGGGTAACCTTTCCTTTAACAATTTGCTCCGCTAGCGGATGGTTTTGCATGGTACGGCTGTGGTCGTTGGCATTCCCAGCGGGTAGTACTGCGCTCACTGCAGAACCACTGCCTGCATCCATAATGCCGTTTACTACTTCGTTATAACCACCATCACCACTCGAAGATACGATGAGCGGATATTCTTCGTTCTTTGCAATTTTGTAAGCAATTTCACGGGCATGGCCCGCATGCTCTGTTGGCACGCAGACTATGGCAATATCATTCATGTTCTTCCGGAGTTCCCGCTGAAGCTCATGGGCCATCGCTTTACTATCACCAGTGCTATTGGGGTTATATATAATATGGATTTTGGAAAACTGCTTCATAATGAATATATACTATACGCTATTTTTGAAGCTGGTTTGTGAGATATGAAACAGCATATATCTATCTTTGATGCACGATGAGCCAAAAGAGCACTAACTTAGTTAGCAAGAACTGTTAACTAGCCTTTGGTAAAATAAACTCAACACCGACAAGAGGTGCAAATTTCCATAATTTATCTATAAGTGTTTCACAGTCCAGTTGTGCGCATGGCTCTGTTTGACCCGGCAATGTTCTGTCACCACTGATCCCATTATTATTAGCGTGAATGGCTAGTGTTACGCCACATGGAAGTTTTTCGACCATTTCCATTCCCTCTGGAGTTTCCCACAGGCTCAAACCATTCGCAGAAGCAGAACCATGCGGAAGCTCTCTTAAAGCTGTTTCGATCGCTAATTCGTATAACGCTGTACGAAAATGAATATCATGTTCGCGTTGAACTATTTCGGCTGTGTGTAATTGCATAGTAATAATTTTTTATATTTTTATTGATTCAAATTCAATATAGTCCTTGTGTTTACTTAATTCAAGCACTTTATTTAAAACTGAGAATATTGACTAATATGTATAAAAATAGTAAAGTTAACTATACATCAGTATTTTTAACATGTCTTACCTAACAATAAGAATAATATATGTTTTATAAGCACCAAGAAGTACCCCATAATTCAGTCGGAAAAGCTCGTAAGGCTACGGGTCAGACTCAGGCCGATCTTGCAGAGTCTGTCGGTGTCACACGTCAAACAATTATAGCTATTGAAAAAGGAAACTATACCCCTAGCGTACTGCTTGCGCTAAAATTGAGCCAAGTATTTAAGATCAGCATGGAGGAACTTTTTTGGTTATGAAAGACTTATTTTCTAAAGGTAATCGCAGCGATGTAGGAGTCGGCCTCGTTATTTTAGTTTGTCTATTACTTAGCACAGATATATTTCCTTTTATGCCGAGCAGTGTTGTTATGCTTGCAATTGCCGTGTTTGTGGCTGCATTCGGACTTTTTGCGGTATTAATCTGGCGCGAGAGTCCTAAAGATGAGCGAGAGGCGCACATATTGCTTGGTTCGGACCGCCTCGGTTTCTTAGCGGGTGCCATTGCACTCTCCATTGCGTTAGTTGTGACGAGCTTACGACATGAATCTACTGACCTTTTGGCACTTTCTTTAACAGTGATGATCTTAGGTAAACTAGCCGGTAAATATATACAAAAGTAAAGTTAACTTGACATTGTATATAGGTGGCAATACACTGGAACTATAATTAAACAGGGACTATCTGATATGAATAGAAACAACTTAATAGTTATAGTTGTTGCGTTGATTGTTATTCTTGGGGGCGGTATTACTTACGCAGCTGTTCATAGCAACAACAACAAAAAACATGATGCAGCTATGAGGATCCAAGAAGATGCAGCTATGAAAAAAGCTGACGAAGCTGCAGCTATGAAGAAAGAGGAAGATGCTGCTATGAAGGCCCAGGCTCCAGCTCCCGTAGATGCAATGTCACGCTAAGGTATACATGAAAAATCATAAAAACCTGCAGACATCATGGGTATACCGTTCAATTACTCACGGTATTATTGGTGGGCTGATAGTACTTGGCATAGTAGGATCGGTAATTGTACTGACTCATAAAAATAGCTTGCCTGATAAGACGATTGGGCCTGCTAGCGTTCAAACCATTGTTGCAAGCTCTCCGTTAAAACAAGGTAAGAAAAAAATGTTTAATATAGACCCTTATGCCGCCCCAGAACTTCAAAATGTTAGTAATTGGATTAATAGCAACCCGCTCACAATTGCAGAGCTAAAGGGCAAGGTTATATTAGTGGATTTCTGGACCTATTCTTGTTTTAACTGCATCAACACGCAGCCGTATTTAAATTCATGGCAAGCAGATTATGCGGATAAAGGGCTTGTGATTATAGGCGTTCACGCACCTGAGTTTGCATACGAAAAAGTCCCAAATAATGTAATGGATGCAGTAAAGAAAGCGAAAATAACCTACCCGGTAGCATTAGATAACGACTTTACTACCTGGAATGCATATCACAACCAGTACTGGCCAGCACGTTATTTGATTGATAAGGAAGGGCTTGTACGCTATACACATTTTGGCGAAGGTGCATATGATGAGACAAATCAAAATATTCAAGAACTTTTGAACGAAAAAGTCTAGATAAATTCTTGGTGACTATCCCCTGACAGCAAGTAATGACATGTAATTATCACTCTTACTACCCAGAGTGCTAATTACGACGTATAATACTCGCAATGAATAAAACCGAAACTATTAAGAAATGCCTGTATGTTGACCTATCCAATCTGTATGGTGGAATTGCTCAGTTATTTGCTGCGGGCGTATACATAGACTTTTCTACGCTCATGCCATTACTAGATGAAAAATTCGGTGGTATTGATTGCTACAAAGTATACGGCGCATATATGGGCTACAAGGAATCGGATACTGTAGGCAAAAAAGATTTTGTACGCGCTCAGAATGAGTTTTTTAACTCTGCTAAGATTGCTGGCGTTCATTTTGGACAAGGCAAGATATCGATCAATGGGCAAGAAAAAGGTGTCGATATGCAACTTGGTGTCGATATGGTGAACGATGCCCATAAAAATACTTTTACTGACTTCATACTTTTCAGCGGTGATGCAGACTTCGAATATCCAATTACAATTATTAAGGAACTGGGAAAACAATTTCATTATTGTGGGTTTGCAAACAGGTTTGCGCCAAGTTTTGCGTTCGAGGCTTGGCGCAAGGTTGTTATTGATTATAATAAGCACTTCGCTAACAGCGTCGCGCCAACGATGAAGCTGCCTAAAAAACTAGTGGTTCAAGATATTTATAAAGATACGTCAGTAAAAATGAAGAGTGTTGTCTCTTAAAAACAAATTCCCCCTGTTCAACACAGGGGGCAAGTGAATACATATTACCAAACTTGACATATTATGTCAAGTATTTCATTGCTGTTAATCCATAAGCATTGTGGATAAGGTTATGCTTAAACAGGGGTGTATAATGAATTAAATATGAGCAAAAAACTATTTAAAAGACTAATCAATAAAGCGTCGCAGCCCGTTCCAAAAGAATCGGACAAATAGGTACTGACCTAAAATTGTACATAAATACGAACTGGTTTATATATTGCTGTCATGAGTATAACTGTATCTGTTGATGATGTACTATTATTCATTATTTTAATATGTGTTTAATATACCTTTTTATTAGAAAAGGGTGTAAACACTTCACCCACGTGTTAAAATACATGTGGATGAAACCATACAAAAGCTGTCCCAACAGCTTTTTTTATTGGTTAATTTTGTAAAGTACAAGCCACTTGGCTGGCTCTGGATATAGGGGTCGAACCTATATTGTAAGGATGAAAACCATACGTCCTACCGTTAGACGAATCCAGAGTAAACAAGTCGTTGTCAGTTCATAAGTTCTAATAAAATTGTTAAGATACTATTACCAAACAAAAAGCCGAGCAATAAAGGTTACATGTTGTTTATTCATGGTTCCTCTGATTGCTCGGCTAACGCTTACCGATTTAAGTACAGTACGAACTGTACGCATTCACATTATAACATTTTAAGCATAATCATTATAACTGTGGTCTAATTGCTATTAGGAGATAGTCACCCTGATAGAATATTGCATGAGTATAAATTTTATGGTTTAAAAGCATAAATGGTTTTGGGTGTACAATGAGTGTAAATTAAGGAGAGTTATATGGAGCTAAGTAAGAAGTTTGTAAACAACTTTATTATTAGTGCAATTATCGTATTGGTTTTGTTACTTGGAGCTTACGAGCATATCATGATGAAACTAAATCAAATTGATAAAGATGTGAAGAATAGCGATAACTCGCAGTACGTAATTGAGCAGTTAACTCAGGTCATTCAAGGCTCCCGATAATCTACTTGCTGTCAGGGGATAGTCGCCAAATTCTTAATTAATTGATTGATGGGTTGTCTGCAATTCGTGGAAACTCATAGCACACACAACCACTGATTCCAGCCTGAGCGCTATGCTCTATGCCCGCGGGTAGATCAAGTGTGTCGCCTGTTTGCAATGACATGGCTACACCGTTTATGCTAAATGTAATTGACCCTTCAGCGCACCATAATTGCTTATCAAGAGCATGCTTGTGCGTTGAAAAAACTTCGTATTCTTCGGCATGCCAGCGCTCAGCATCGATATGTTTAGCCTTCAGTATGCCAAGTAGTTCTTCCTCGGCAGATTCATAATGTCGTGACCAGCGATATTTGCGTAAAATCATTAAACTATTATATAAGGCTCATCAACGTATACCTAAATATCTATTTAACAACTCATAACATTAGGTTTTTATCTGTTAATAGCGTATAATATAGACATTAACGAAGTGGTTTAACCACGCGATTCACGAGTAAAGGTTTATTATGCCAACAGCAAAAAAACGACCAGACTTATACACTTCTGCGGAAGGTGCCAAAATTGAAGAAGCTCTAAAGAACATGGCTACTGACATCGGCTATTCAACCATAGACACATACAGCGCCAATGCAGACGCACACCCTGACCATCTAGTTACTTTTGTCGACAAGCACATGGCTTACTTGCAGACTCATCCAAGCGTTGACCCAGACCATTATTTGGCTAACCTCCGTTTGATGACCCGCGTTCGCTAAGCAACAGCTCGGTTTTTGCTAGCCCGAGAATAAGTTGTTACTATATTAATTGCGCTGTAGACCTCGAGCTCTCTTTTACTAAGTTCGGCACTAAAAAACTTCCAAATAACCTCGGCATCATCATAAGCGCGGTGGCGGTTAGTAACATTCAGACCCATGCGTTCAATTAGGCGGTCAAGGGCATGACTTTTGTGTTCCGGGTATAGCTTGCGTGAGAGACGGGCACTGCAAGCACGGTCCATATTAAATTTCTGACCTATCCGTTCAAACTCCATTTTTATAAAGCTATAATCAAAGTTAACATTGTGAGCAATGAACAAAGCGTCATCAAAAAATACTTCAAGCTCATCAGCAATGCCTTTAAAAAGTGGTGCGTCCCACAGCATGTCATCGCTAATACCTGTGAGATTAGTAATAAAGCTAGGCACCCGCTCTTCAGGATTAATGAGCTGCTTAAACTGGCCAACTATTTTCCCACTTTCAACCCGTAAGGCACCAATTTCTGTGATGCGCGAATAGCGCGGACTACCGCCTGTAGTTTCGATGTCTAAAAATACCAACGGCCTATGATTCACTATTACCCCTGCTTAATAAAGCTGTGGTAGTATAGCATCTAAAACGCAGGCAAATAAAAAGACCCCTCCGAAGAGGGGCCCTTTAAGCTAGTAATAAATTACCAGCTGCGGCGGTTGTTGTCACCACCACCAAAGTCGCGGCGAGGTCGGTCTTCTTTTGGACGAGCTTCGTTGACCGTAATTGAACGGCCACCCATGTCGGATCCATTAAGAGCCTTCTCAGCAGCTTTGCCTTCTTCATCGTTTTCGAATTCGACGAAGCCAAAGCCCTTACTGCGGCCAGTATCGCGGTCTTTGACCACAACAGCTGATGCAACAGTACCGTGAGC
>JAYTSU010000031.1:0-4356 GCA_043745485.1 Candidatus Saccharimonadota bacterium | reverse complement strand
ACCGACATACGCTGAAGTTGCCTTAGCTCGATGGGAGAAGTTAACTGGTGAAAAGCGGGTTAAATTATGAGTCGCAATATCACAGCTGATAAAAAGCTACTTCTTGAGTACCTCCACAAAACACCGATTGTGGAGGTAGCCTGTAAGCAGACTGGTGTCGGGCGTAGCACGTACTATCGGTGGTGCAAAGATGACGAAGAATTTGCCGAAGCCTGTGACGATGCTATAGAGCAAAGTACTGGTGTCATTAATGACATGGCCGAGTCCCAGCTGATCAAAGCAATCAAAAACAATAATATGACAGGTATTATGTTCTGGCTTAAAAGTAGGCACCCACGCTACCGAACTAAGGTCGAGATGCAAGGAAGTATAAATCACACCTCTCAAGTTTTGACTGATGAGCAAATGTTGCTGGTGCAAAAATCGTTGAACTTTGCGGGCTTAATTTCGAGTGAGGTACAGGATGAAGCCACTACAGATTCCTGATAGACCAGAGGACGTCAGTAAAGAGCTTTGGGAGCACATTCGGGCAGACAGGGCTACTCGGCTCATGCTCGCCCGAAAAAGCTTTTATTGGTTTGCTCACATCTACTTTAGTGGATACATCACGCACCCAACCGCTCCCTTCCAGAAAGAGATGTATCAGCTGTTGCAGGATAACCCTCATGAATTACTAGCGTTCGTGGCGTTTCGTGGATCGGGCAAGTCATCAATAGTCACGACTTTCTACCCGCTATGGTCGATAATTGGTGAAACAGAAAAACGGTTCATTCTAATTATTAGCCGTACGCAACCTCAGGCACGTGCTCACCTTGCAAGCCTGAAGCGTGAAATTGAGGGCAATGAACTACTCAGGGCGGACTTTGGTGCACTTGAAGAGAATAGCGACACATGGGGTCAATCTGCCTTGTTCATACCAAAATTTAATGCTCAGATCATTACCGCGTCCACCGACCAAAGTATTCGCGGACTTAGGCACGGCTCACGCCGACCCGATTTATTGATCGTTGATGACGTAGAAGACCTCGACTCGGTAAAAACTATCGAAGGCCGTAATAAAGTTTTCAACTGGCTCACAAGCGAAGTCTTGCCAGGAGGCGACCTCTATACCCAGAAGATTATTATAGGTAACTTACTGCATAGTGATTCGCTACTGATGCGTGTCAAAGAACGGATGGAACAAAACGAAATTGACGGAATCTTCAAATCGTACCCTTTGGTTCGTGACGGTAAATCGCTGTGGCTTGGTAAGTATCCAACAGATGCTGATATTGCAAAGGTAAAGCGTAGTATCGGTGACGAAATATCTTTCGAACGTGAGTATATGCTGACCATAGTACCTGAGCACGGGCAAGTTATTACGCCTGCCATGATTCGGTATTATGATGAAATTCCGTCCAGAACTCCGTATAAGTTAGCTATGGGCGTTGACCTTGCGATATCAGAACGGCACTACGCAGACTACACGGCAATGGTCACAGCCGAAGTGCACGGTAGGGGCGAAGATATGAAAATATACATCCACCCTGAACCCGTGAACGCCCGTCAATCTCATTTGATTACCGTCAATACATGCAAACAAAAGTATGCTAAAGCAAATGCCTCGGGCAGTCATCTTAAAATATTTGTCGAAAGCGTTGGTTACCAGTATTCCGTAGTTCAACAACTCGAGCTTGAGGGTGTTGATGCCGAGGGAGTTCCGGTGGGATCATTGGATAAAAGAGGTCGGCTTGCCCTGATTAGCTATATGTTTGAAGAAGGACGTGTCGTATTCCCAAAAGCTGGCTGTGACGAACTAATCATGCAACTCACGGGCTTCGGCAAAGAGAAGCATGATGACCTAGTAGATGCCACCACGATCGTAATTACCAAGCTAGTTGAATCAGCATCAAGGCGAGAACCGAACATTCGGTGGTTATAAGCTAGCTATTAATACACTTCAGCGGTACCTTGTACCCTGAATCGAAAGGATTAACAGATGATAAATTACAGTGAGCTACACAAGAAACGAACTGGCACGAGCTTCAAAGGCTACGTGCTTGCAACGTATCAGGATCTGGTTGATACCTTCGGATCACCCACAAACAATGGCGATAATCACAAAGTGGATGCTGAGTGGATAGTGCAGACCCCGCACGGCATCGCCACCGTTTATAACTACAAGGATGGCAAAGCTTACCTTGGCGAAAGCGGCCTCAATGCAGAGCAGATATGCGAATGGCACGTTGGTGGCAAAACACTAGAATCCTATCATTGGGTCAAAAAACAAATATCTGACAAACAGATACAGCGCATAACCTAGGTTTCATTAGCCGACGGCGGTATAATGAATTTTGTCTAGGACTCAAGTAAGCGTTAAACACGCAAATTTTTATATATGCGTAGTTCGTGCCATGAAAGTGGCAGCTACGTAAAAAAGAGTCGGCGCGAAAGCGCTTACTTGGTTCCTAGACAGTCCAGCGTGGCTGTCACTTTTTTTATAAGACAGTCTCTGGGGAAAGGCTGTCGGACTCGTGCGTATTATCTCCTGGAACTGCAACATGGCATACCGTAATAAAAGTGCCGATATCCTTCTCCACAAACCAGACTTATTAATCCTTCAAGAATGTTCAAAAACAGATATCGAAAACTCTGATGCATTGTTCAGGCATTGGGTGGGCAACAACCCGCACAAAGGCCTTGGTGTATTGGGCTTTACTGACCACAACTTCCGTGTAGCCGATAATTATAACGAAAACATCCACTGGGCAATCCCAGTCGAGTCAGATACTGTAGATATTTTGGCAATGTGGGCGCACAAGGATGCTGGCCAAACCTATGTTGAGGGTCTGTTAAATGCCCTAACTCATTACGACTTATTACTGCGAAAACCAAATGGGCTTTTTATAGGCGATATGAATAATAACGTTAACTGGGATCACAAAACCAAAAAGGAATGGCAGTGGGCTACCTACATTGAAGAACTTCGGAAGTTAGATAAGCACAGTGTATGGCATGAAACTAGAAATGAAACTCACGGCAGCGAAACCATGTCGACATTGTTTTGGAGAAGGAATAAAGATCATGGCTACCATATAGATTATGTGTTTGGATCTAAGGAGTTAACAAAGCGAGCAACTATCGAAATTGGCACTCATGAGGAGTGGTTAAGACACAGTGACCACGTGCCACTTGTGTTAGATATAACTTCTCACGTAGGATAAGAGCATGATTGAACTTAGTAAATTAGTACAAATCCCCTTACGCGACGTCTGGAAGCACGAAGCTCTTGATTTCACTCAGTGGCTTGCCCTGCCTGAAAACATTCAGAATTTAAGCGACACAATCGGCATCGAGATTATCAACGCCCAAACTGAGGTTGGTGTTGGGCAGTTTAATGTTGATATCCTCGCCGAGGATGAAAGTGGCCATAAGATTGTCATTGAAAACCAGCTTGAACCGACAGATCACAGCCACCTGGGGCAGATTATTACCTATGCATCTGGGCTCCAGGCCGAAGTGATCGTGTGGATTGTGGAACGTGCTCGTGAGGAGCATGAACAAGCCGTGAACTGGCTA
Source organism: Candidatus Saccharimonadota bacterium (assembly GCA_043745485.1). GTDB lineage: Bacteria > Patescibacteriota > Saccharimonadia > Saccharimonadales > JACDBH01 > RYN-417. The sequence goes on along the minus strand of JAYTSU010000031.1, from coordinate 798 downwards.
AATGAAAATACTACCGAAAATGCCAATTTCTTTTTGCTTCAGATTGAAGCATGGAAGATCGGCGATTCAAGACCTGCACCTCGATTTAACATTATTGCCAAGCCAAACGATTGGGCAAAAACCGTGAAACAGAGTGCGTCAGGTAACGAAATTAGTGACCTCAAACTTAAGCAGCAGGCATTTTTTGAGCGGCTTCGAGAATACGGCGAAGAAAACGCCAAGTACATTCGCAGCTGGCGCAAAACCTCTCCGCAGCACTGGTACGATATTTCAATCGGATCTTCAAATGCTAATCTCAGCCTGACTTTGAATTCGCGGGGGCAACAAGTCGCCGCAGAGCTGTATATAGCCAACAATAAAGATTTATTCCATAAACTGCATGCTTCAAAAGACGTGATCGAGCAAAATCTAGGATTTGCTCTTGTTTGGCAAGAGCTTCCAGACAAAAAAGCCAGTCGTATTATTGCCGCTCACGAAGGTGATTTCTTGAACGAGTCAGAGACAGATGGCTTAATAAAGTGGCTAGTTGAAACTGCAAATATCTTCTCACATGTATTCCCTAAATACCTTAATTAACGCCTAGACTTCCTCGAGACGCAGCGGTACTGTTGCTGTGTAGCCATGCTGGACAATCATACAACTACTCTACGGTATTGCCTGTACGCTCGTAAAAGCTCAGAAAGCGACGAGCGTCAGGCGATGTCAATTGACTCACAGATCAAAGAAATGCGCGTTATGGCGGAGCGTGATGGGCTAAATATCGTTGCCCTGAAACAAGAGAGCTATTCAGCAAAAGAG
>JAYTSU010000030.1:0-51817 GCA_043745485.1 Candidatus Saccharimonadota bacterium | reverse complement strand
GCGCATATCTTGAGTACTACAATACGGAGAGAGTACACTTAGGCATACAGTTGCTGACGCCTATGCAGATGTTGCAAAGGTCTTGAGTTCTATACGGTATTCAGTAGCTATCATGCTAGTGGTGACGGCCGCCGCCAAGGATATTACCCAAAAATAACAGGCTTAATACTGCCCCGCCAAACGCTAGGATTCGCTGCGTGGGCGTCTTCTCTTTTTTAGTAGGTTTTTCAGGGCTGCTCATATAAGTTATTATACGCCGGTTGGTCAATTTACAGATTGAATGAATCGATTTCAGCGGTAATCTGCGCCAGTCTGGCTTGGGATTCTTCGAGCTGCATGCGGGTTTCAGCAACCAATTTTTCTGGAGCACTTTCAACGTAGGATTTGTTGGCAAGCCGAGCTTTGAGACGCTCAACACTCACCACTTCAGCAGTCTGTTTTTCTTCGAGTTTAGACAGGTATTTCTGAGCGGTCTCGGGGTCAACGGCAATCCAGGCTCCAAATGGCACGCTCGTTAGGCGTAGGCCTGTTGGTTCTCCACCTTTCTCGACGCCTGTGAGCCGCGCAAGCCGCGTTATTAGTCCACCATGCTCTTCAAGGAACTCTGAGCCGCTAAAGCCTAGTACGGGCTTTACAAGGCTTATATTAGCCATAATAGTGCGACATTCCACTACGATGCTCTGAGCGGTTTCAAAATCAGCAGCCAGTGCCGCGTCTGGATGAAGGGTGATCTTTGGCCATTTAGAAGTAATTAACAGTGTATCTTTCTCCCATTTGAGTGTCTGCCAGATTGTTTCGGTTACGAATGGGGCAAATGGATGCGCCAGTTTCAATAGAGTTTCCAGACAATAGGCTAATAGTCCATGGTTTGGCGTTGCCTTGCTTGCCTCAAGATACCAATCGGCAAAGTCGTCCCAGACGGTGTGATACAGCGTGTCATAGGCTTCCGAAAATCTATAATTATCTAAATCAGCACTAATCTTCTCTGTTGATTGTTGTAACTTACTCAACATCCAATGATCAGCAATGCTAATCAACTCAGGTTTATGACGCGCCTCGAAATTATCTCCAATCGTGTCTTCAATATAACGCGCTACGTTCCAGAGTTTATTACAAAAGTTGCGAGCTGCATGAATCTTACCCGGTGCATACGACGAGCTTTCGCCTGGGCTGCGGCCAGCAATGATGCCCATGCGCACTGCGTCCGAACCAAACTCCTTAAGCAATGCGCCATTATCCACAGTATTACCAAGCGACTTACTCATTTTGGTACCGTCTTCGGCTCTGATGTAGCCATGGATATAGACTTCTTTAAAAGGAATTTCGCCGGTTACATACAGCCCCATCATAATCATGCGCGACACCCATGGATACAAGATGTCACCACCCGTTTCCATCAGACTCAGTGGGTAGAACGTGTCAAAGTCTTCACCTGGGTAGTCAAGCGTGGCATATGGCCAACTGGAGCTGCTAAACCAGGTGTCAAACACATCAGGATCGCGTCGGTAGGTTTTGCCGTCTTTTTGTAGAATTTCTGTACCTACAGATGTGTCAAAAATCCAGTCGTCTTGGTCGTCTACATTTTGGAAAGCGGGAATAGGTATGCCCCAGGCAATCTGGCGGCTAATATTCCAATCTTTTAAGCCCATTAGGTATGTAACAAGCTGTGTCTTTTTGCTCTCAGGATGGAAGGTAATCTTGTTTGAATTTAGGGCCGCAATGGCTTTTATAGCTAGTGGCTGCATGTCTACAAACCATTGTTCCATCAGCATAGGTTCGATAATAGTACCGCATTTATAGCACTTCCCCACTCTGTTATGGTAGTATTCGTCCACCTTAATGAGCAGCCCTTTTTCTTTCATGGCCTCAGCAACAGCCTTGCGTGCTTCCATGACCGTCATGCCGCGGTACTTGCCTGCTTTTTCGTTCATAGTTCCATCGTGCTCAATCACCCGAACAGCCGGCAAATTATGACGCTGAGCTACTTCCCAGTCATCAAAAGAATGGGCGGGCGTAATTTTCACCACCCCTGTTCCAAAGTTCATATCCACCATTTCGTCAGCAATTACCATCACTTCAAAAGGACCATTAACGCCTTCAACGGTTACGTTTGTGCCAACCCACGTGCTGTAGCGTTTGTCGTCAGGATGCACTGCCACCGCCGTATCGCCGAACTTGGTCTCTGGGCGAGTTGTCGCCAACTCAAACGGCCCGTATTTCATGTAATACAAAGGCGTTACGGCATCAGAGTACTCAACTTCAATATCAGCGAATCCCGTGCGGTGAAAGGTGCAGTAGTTAACCAGGCGTTCACCCCTGTAAATAAGCTTTTCGTCCCACATTTTCTTAAATGTTTCATAGGCTCTTTTAATAATCTTGTCATCAAGTGTAAAGCTAAAGCGTGACCAATCTACGGACGCTCCCATTGAGCGCAGTTGGGTCTCGAAGTTACCCCTGTTAAGTGCCACAAAATCCCAAATTTGCTGGTATAACTCTTCCCTACTAAAATCGAACCTGCTTTTGCCTTCTTTGATGAGCTGTTTTTCATAGACGGCTTGCGTCTCAAAGCCAGCATGGTCAGCTCCTGGTAACAATAATGCTGCATCACCCAGCATACGATGATAACGGGTTGGAATGTCTTCTAAAACAGCAGTCAGTTCATAGCCAATATGCATGTTTGCATTAGCGTTTGGCGGCGGCATAACAATGCTGAATGTCTTGTCGCTACCCCTGTTCTTGGGTGTAAAAGCCCCGCTCTTTTCCCAGAGATCATAGATATCTTTTTCGTACTGATTTGGTTCGTAGCTTTTTGACAAGTTCATCAGTATAGCTTACAGCGTTTAGGGGCTAACGTCCAGGGGTCAAGCCACTTATAGAACCCCAGAAGCCATACGCAAAATGCTTAAGTATTTTCACATGAAAACAAAAAAATAGTAAACCTAGTCTCGTTCACGTGAAACAGGTTGTTGTAATATTTAACTATTGCCACCACTCTTCTCCGAGATCCCTACCGAAGAAAGACGTTTTATTTGAGGTACCACCGCTGTTAAACGGCATAACGTTTTTGTTTTCATAATAAGCATAAGCTACTAGTCGCAGGTGAGCAATATTGACAAAGTATAGTAAAAATGCTATTAAATTATAATGTATAGCTACATAGACAAATTAGGTTGAATATCAAGAGAGAAGGGGTCGGCAACAGGCTGGTCATGTATAGCTTTAAAACAGCCCAGAGTAGCAATCATAGCGCCATTGTCGGTGCAAAGCTTGGGGTCCTGGTAACTTATGGGGATAGGCAGGCGCTCGCTGAGTTGGCGACGTAGCTCTGGGCTAGCAGCAACTCCTCCAGCAATAACAACAGAGGCAGGGGAGAATTCTTCGAATGCCAAAAGGGTCTTATCAACAACCGTTTCTATGGCAGTGCGCTGGAACACGGCGGCAATATCGGCCTTCTGAGCATCATTTAAGGCCTCTGGAAGGTCATAAGAGGGAAAGGTGAAGTCTTTTCCCACCACGGCTTGAGCATGGCGTAAAACGGCTGTCTTGACCCCAGAGAAAGAAAAGTCATATTTACCGGGCATCTTGGCCTTAGGCAGCGTAAAGGCGTGTGGATTGCCTTCTAACGCTTTTTTGCCAACACTGGGGCCACCAGGGTAGGGGAGTCCTATGATTTTAGCGACTTTATCAAACGCTTCACCAATGGCATCGTCCTGGGTTTGTCCAAGCAGCGTGTAATCAAAGTGGCCACGGAACAAAACGAGTTGGCTGTGACCTCCAGAAACAATCAGGGCGAGGCAGGGGAACAGGGGCACAGCAGCGGACAAAACGTAGCCGGGCAGGGAAGTGCTGGTCAAAAAGTTGGCATAGACATGCGCCTCCACATGGTTAATGGCATATAGCGGCTTTTGCTTAGCAATAGCCAGCGTGCGAGCAGTCATAACACCAACCAAAAGTGAGCCACCAAGCCCAGCGCCGTAGGTTACGGCAATGCCATCAATATCATCCCAACTCAGTTTCGCCTCTGTTAAGCCCTGTCCTAAAACAGGTATGATCGACTCAATATGGCTGCGAGCGGCAATCTCCGGCACCACGCCACCATAGACGGCGTGCAGATCCATCGAAGTAAACACGGCATTAGCGAGCAGCTCATGGCCGTCACGCACAATCCCAACGGCTGTTTCGTCACAGCTTGATTCAATTCCCAAAATAATCATGATATAAGCATACCAGAACAGAGGTGAAATCGCACCAATTGAGCGCAACAGTGTGTCGTTTCTCAGAGTGTAATATTTTTTATTGCGGTGATGTAGTAAGTATTGCAATATATAAGTTCTATGAATGAATCAACGCCAGTTTACCCTTCAAAATTCAAAGGCAGTGTCTATAACGGTCAACAGCGGTGGCACGGCGATCACGGGCGGTTTATATCAAAAAAACTTGCTATGGAAATGATCACGCATTTTATGACTATATATTCCGATGTAGAGTCGCCAGTTGTAGCTCCAGAAGTTTCAGATATATCTGTTATCCCTATCGATCAGGAATCGAATACTGTAAGCTCCGTAACAACAGATACAGAAACCGAAACAATTACTGAGGGCGCGCAGATATATGATATGCAACAATGGCTCGATAAACGCGATATAACTCATAGTAAGCCTGACGGTGATCTATCTAATGCTGCACTTCAAGTCGTTGGGATGAGCGCCGTTAAATGGTTTAAGCCACCAGTCTCACCAAACCATCCGACCTCGAGAACAATAGAGATGATCAGACGGGATACACATAGCGTTCCTTTGATTTCTCCTCGTGCAATGAATTCTGGTGATGAACCTGATATTGAAGGTGGCCCTAGGCCATTGACGGAAAAAGCACATATGTACGATGAGGACGAGCACCGGGGCGATTATACGGTGCTGGAAAGGGAGCCAGATAATCCCGGCATTGTTCATGAAACAACTCTTGCTGGAGTGCGTGAAGAGGAAGTTTTAAATCCTGTAATTGTAGCTAACGATACGACAATAGATGAGATAGTTCGGGAACAAGGCATCAGAACCGAAGCTGTAGCGGTACCAGTTGAAAAAAAGAAGCGAGGACGTAAGGTGCTCGCAGTAGTAATTGGTGTGTTAGCGGCCGGTGCGTTATGGTTTGGGTTGAGTGACAGGGATGCAGATGTCGATGGTAAATTTGTTGCAGCAACTGTCCCTGTGACGACTGCGCCCACAATTCCAGCTACACCGACGACGGAAACCCCTGCAGTAGCTGTTCCAGCCCTACCGTCAACCCCAGAAACCAGTACAACCGAACCTGCAGAACCAGATACGACTATCGTTATAGTTGAAGTACCGCCGGCTGTTGCTGTAGAGCCACAGAATGAACCGGTGCCTCCGACGATCGTTGTGATAAATGGTCCCGCTGAAGTTTCAGTTCCAGTCCCGACTCAGGCAGACGGCCCTATTGTTGTTGAAGTCACTCCATCAGATGCCGAAGCAGCCCCTCCTGCAATAGATTCTAATCAACCGGTATCAGCGCCAGAGCCAAGCACTGTCGTCCCAGCTACATTTGACAGTGCAGATTGGCCCTATGCGAACGCAGTGAATGTAGGAGCCGAAAGCCCAGGCATTTTCGTCCAGAGAGTTCTTGACGAATACAATCTGCGGGCACAGCGAGGCTTTGTATGGAACCACCGGGATGGCATGTTTTATGAAGGACGGCATATCATTAACAGGGCTGAGCTGAATACGTATTATGATATTTTCAACGAACTTCACGGCCAAGACATCAAAGGATTGCCTGTGACTGCCTGAGTACGAAGTAGTTTAAATGCCGTATAATCAGAACATATGCGTAGCTTTGTTAAGAAATTAGTGCCCACTGGCTTGTTTCAGGCGATTGAGCCGCTTGGCCACTGGGGTGAGGCAATACTCGAGGAAACATTGGCCGGCTTCCCAGCAAAAGATATGAAAGTTATTGGTGTAACAGGGACAGATGGCAAGACCAGCACCTGCACGCTCATTACCGCGATGCTACGAAATGCAGGTTTTAAAGTGGCAATGATGACGACAATCACTATAGATTATGGTGATGGCGTCGAACACCCTAATCCAACACGCTTAACTTCTCTCGGATCAGCTCAACTCATCAAGCAACTACAGAAAATTAAAGGTTTCAACCCCGATTGGTTAGTGCTAGAAACAACCTCTCACGCCTTGGCGCAGCACCGGGTGTGGGGCGTGCCGTACAGCATCGGTGTCATGACAAACGTTGGGCATGAGCATCTGGATTATCACCGTACGTTTGAGCGCTATCGTGATGCAAAAAAAATGCTGTTTCAGCAGACAAACGCTAACAAAAAGGGGCTGCAGGTTGGCATTGCCAACGCCGACGACCCTAGTGGCACACTCTTTGCGGCCGCCGTTAAAAACCCAGTTTTATATGGGATAAAAGCTGGAGATTTAAAAGCTTCAGACATTAAACTGACGCCGAGTGGGTCCACTTACCTTGCGACAATAGGCACTGAATCCTACCATATAACCTGTCATTTGCCGGGCTCATTTAACGTTTATAATTCCCTGGCTTGTGTAGCGGTTGGAAGGGCGATCGGTTTGAGTAAAGAACAGATAGAACAAGGCATTGCTAGCCTGCAGAGCGTGGAAGGACGGATGACCCGGGTTGACGAAGGTCAGGACTTTGACGTGATTGTGGATTATGCCCATACGCCAGAAAGCTTCGAAAAAGTTATAAAAGAAGTTCGACCATTGGTGAAAGGCCGAATTATCACCGTATTTGGCTCAGCTGGTCGTAGGGACATTGAAAAGCGGGCAGCGCAGGGCGAAGTAGCCGGCCGACTTGGTGACATTGTTATTGCCACCGAAGAGGACGACAGGGACATTGACGGCCATGAAATCTTAGAACAAATTGCCAGTGGTGCGGAGCAGGCCGGGAAAGTAAAAGAAAAAGACCTGTTTCTAATCTTAGAACGCGAGAAGGCGATTGAAAAAGCCTGCAGCTTAGCTCAAAAGGGCGACATGGTATTGCTGCTGGGCAAAGGTCACGAAAAGTCCATCTTATATAACGGTCCTAAAGCCACCGAATATCGCAACCGCCCGCAAGACGACAGTGATATTGAACGAGTTTTGAAGCGCGACTATGACGAAGTTTTAGCCGTTAGCGCAACACTTAAGAAGCTTTAGGCATTATCAAGACTGAGTGATGTGCAACGGATGTAGCCGCCGCCTTTGCCAAGTTCACTTACTATGGGAGTGATGGTTTTGAGTCCGCGTTTTTCGAGTTCGGCCTTAAACTTTGGTGCAAAGGCGCTCATGACAACCGTTTTGCCGTTGCTGACGAGGTTGCAGGCAAAGGCCTTTTTAGCCTCGTGCAGGCTTATTTCAATCTTATCTATTGGCAGGCTGCGGATTTTTACGGCCGACTCTTTCATGAAGGCCTCCGGGCACCAGGCAATTAAACCTGGGTCGTCCCCATCTGGGGCCGTAATAATGGCAAGGGCAAGGTCAATATCGTAATAATAGCTATCTGGCCAGCCAGTAGTGGCGTTGATAACTGCTTTGCCGCGTCCAAAAAAAGACCGCAGCGGCTTGGTTTGGAGGCTTATAACATCGTAGCCAAGTGTTTTGGCTAAAAATGGGTGGACTTCAGGACTTGTGCGGTACACAGAACCGGTAAACAGATAATTACCACAGGGAAGAGCATCACCCTGACCGCTAAAATGCATACCTTCGGGGACTTTGATGATTTCTTTACCAAGGTCTCGGAGGCATTGTTCGGCATACGCTTCTTCGGCCTTTCGCTTGTTGGGCAAACTAGCCATTACGGCCTTATTGCCTTTGCAGAGCGCCCAATTGGCCGTATAGACGCCGTCTTGGCAACCTACGGGCGGTGTAACCTGTACCACCTCGATGCCAGCTTCTTCCAAGGCGTTTTTGATTGCCGCGTGTTCGTCCATTGCTTTTTGAATGCTTACAGGGACATTAGCATTCATATGTGCATTAATAGCAAACTGATCACTAAAATAATCTGCCCCTGACATCAATACTCTTTGGTTTATTTTTGGCATACGCTTTTGGTTTTCATGACTACATAAAATTGTAGCATGCACATCAAAAGGATGGGAGGCACGCCCACTATTGAAAAATAATACTTATTGTATTATAATATACTTATGCATACTCCTGAAGAATGGAATCGCAGGCGAGGACGATTACTAGAGACCGGTGAAGAGGTCCATAGGTTCTTTAATATTGGTAGAGAAATCGGCCAATATGCTTCACTTGACTATATACGTAATTCTACGAAACAGCGTCTGTTATGCTATCCAGCCTCATTAGCCACGGGCTCTCAGCCACTGCATCCTTCTCTCATGCCATTACCGCTCATAAGAGACGGTAACTTAACTCACGATGGCGTTGATATACGTGAAGTTCCAAGCGGAACCGTGCCTTTGCTACGTTTAGCTCAAAGTTTTGATACACCAGGATCTGGGGCGCCGCAAAGGGCAGAAATATTTAGAAAAGCCGGTATTTATATAGGTCGGCTGTGGCAGGCAAGCCGGTACCATTTGCCTAGCAGTTTTAATCTTGAAATGTTAAGTTATATCCCCGAAGGAGAAGGAGCAGTCGTTTGCACACCTCCCGCGGAATATGTTTTAACTATAAACCCGCAACCCCTAATTGACCATGTAGTAGATCAGCTTATGCAAAGTGGTTTTGCTCCAGATGTAGAAGATCTTGCGCTGGAGTTTAGGCTCGGTAATCAAGATGCATTACGAGGAACGATTGGGTAAGTTATGCAAGACCGAATGTTGCAGCGTACAGATGAATTCAAACGTGCCCTGCTTTTAGTAGAGGGAATTGAAATTATTAATTATGATGAAGAAATCCTGTTTGATAGGCGTGCATTAAATGCCGGCAAACTATTAAAAAATGCTTTATATGTAAGAGATAGCAATGATGGGCTCGGATTAACAGAATATTCTGAATTTGAATTTGAGCCAGACCCAGCTCGTTTGCAAGGTGCGACCGACTCGCATCACGGAGTAATTTTTGGGAAGCTTCATACGTATGATGATGATTTACCTATTGCAGTGAAACCTTTCGACGACGGCAGAGCCGCTGCTATACGTGAACATACGGCTCATGAGTTTATGCGAAGTAAAGGATTTGAAAGTTTTCGAACGCTTGGAATTATCGCTTGCAACAATCGAGTTTTCTTATTAACAGAAGATGAACCCTCATTAAAAACATTCGACAACTTACGCTGGTCTCCTATTGCGTTACAAACGGGGGATATGGGGAGTGAGCAGCTAGAATTAATTACCCAAACAGCCCAGCAATTAGGTAGAATGCATGCTCTTGGTATAACGCATGGTGATGCGCAACCTAGAAATGTAGCATTATCAGAAAGAGGTCGGGTTGGCTTTATAGATTTTGAAAGCCTCTTATACGATCCACGGAGAATAAATAGTGAAATGATGACACGAAAAATGCTAGATGATCTTTTGAGTTTCTACGGAAAACTACATAAGTATTTTGGCTATTGCAAAGATGAAGATCTGAAAACTCGCTTTTATAATTTTGAAGAACAGTTCTTAGATCCTTATAAAAATGCCTATATTGCAGAAAATACTAGCTTAGATGAACGGAGTGTACGTCGCTTGATGGTGGGTTTAAAAGTAGATTTAATTAAATATATATTAACTGAATAGCTTTAAAATAATAAAAAACTGAGACATACTCCCTGCTACAATAAAACTTAGTTAAAAAGGGATTGTTACATGACAGATTTTACTAATATCTTCAAAGCTTATGATGTTCGCGGAAAAGTGGGGACTGAATTAACACCAGAGTCGGTTGAAATTATTGGTCGAGCTTTTGGGCACTGGTTACCAGAACAGGGCGCTGTAGCGGTTGGGCGGGATATGCGCCCGGATAGTGCGGCATTGGCAGCGGGCGTTATAGAAGGCCTTAAAAAACAGGGCCGAGACGTTGTTGACATCGGCGAAGTAACGAGCGACATGATTTATTTTGCCGTTGGGCATTTAAACCTCGCTGGCGGGGCAATGATTACGGCTAGCCATAACCCGGGCGAATATAACGGCATCAAGTTTTGCCGCGAAGAAGCAAAGCCAATCGGAGAAGAGTCAGGACTGTATGAAATCCGCGATGCTGCAATGGCAGGAACTTTCTCTGACAAGCCAGGAGGCAGCTTAAAAGAGCAAGACATTGTCGAGGACTGGATACAACACGTACTGAGTTTTATTAATGCCGAAGAGCTGAAACCTATCAAGCTAGCGGTTGATGCTGGAAACGGTATGGGCGGCAAAATATTCCCTGAGCTTGAGCCATATGTGCCTTGGGAAGTGACTGAACTCTATTTTGAACTTGATGGCACGTTTCCAAACCACATTGCCAACCCCTTGGAGCCTAAGAATTTGGTAGATCTGCAAAAAGCTATAAAAGATACGGGTTCTGATGCTGGAATAGCATTTGACGGTGACGGCGACCGGGCAGTTTTAATCGATGAAAACGGGGTTGCACTCAGCGGCACGGTTTTAACGGCAATCCTGGCGCAGCATTTTCTCAAAGATAATCCGGGCGCGACAATACTTTGTAATGCTATTTGCGGAAGGGCAGCTCAGAAAGCCATAGAAGCTTCGGGCGGTGTTATGCAGCGTACGCGGGTAGGGCATTCGTTTATCAAGGGCGATATGCGAAAACATAGCGCCATTTTTGCTGGTGAACATAGCGGGCATTATTATTTTAAAAACAACTTTATGGCGGATTCTGGTCTTATAGCGGCCGTTATTGGCCTGTATGTCATGAGCTTGAGCGGCAAAAAACTCTCCGAACTTGCGGAGCCGTTCCGCAAATCATATTTTGCTATTCCCGAGACTAACTTTGAAGTCGCTGATAAGTTGGCAATGCAGAAAAAGATTGCCGAGGCCTTTCCGAACACCAAACAGGATTGGCTTGACGGGCTTACGGTTAACTCCGTAGACGGCTGGTTTAACGTCCGTCCAAGCAACACCGAGCCGCTTTTACGCATGAATGCCGAGTGGAATAGCTTAGAAGGACTAGATAACGTCGTTGCTAAAGTCCAAGCCTTAATCACAGCTGCTTAAGATACTTGACGAGGTAGTTGGCACTCGTATATAGTGAGTGCTAGAAATCGGGGGCATTACGAGAGTTCCTGATTTGCTGAAGGCTGCAATAGACGCAGCATTCGGATTACTTTAAACGGAGGTAAAATTTTATGAGTGTACCTATCACTCCGCTTGCCGACTATGTCGTAGCGGTTGCCGAAATAGCGTCAAACAAGACCATGAGCGGCCTATATTTGCCGGAAGCAGCCAAAGAAAAGCCAAAAATTGCCAAGATTGTGGCTGTTGGTTCAGCTATTAAAGAGCTGAAAATCAACGACCGAATAATTTATAAAACTTATAGCCCCACCGAAGTAAAAGTCGGTACGGTTGAATACATTATCGTTAAAGAAGAAGACGTCCTCGCGACGGTTAAATAGGAGTAATTTATGGCAAAGAGAATATTTTATGATGACGAAGCCCGCAGAAGGGTACTGGCAGGGGCAGAAATGCTTTATAGCGCGGTCAAAACAACGATGGGACCAAAAGGCAGGAATGTTGTCATCGGCAAAAGCTACGGCAACCCAACTGTTACGCACGACGGCGTGACGGTGGCTAAAGCCATTGATCTGCCAGAAGATGAAGATTCATTAGGCTACAAAGTTGGTGCCGAGCTTATTAAACAAGCAGCCAACAAGATGAACGACGTCGCAGGTGACGGCACCACAACTGTCACTGTCTTGACCTATCACATTCTGAACGAGGCAAATAAGTTGATTGCTGCCGGGCATAACCCAATGCTGCTCAGAAAAGGCCTAGAATCTGCTGCCGCCGACGCTATTAAAGCGCTTAATGGCATGCGTGAGGATATTACTGGCAAAAAGAACCGTGTGGCCGAAGTGGCGACAATAAGTGCTGGCGACGCCGAAATCGGCGCGTTGATTGCCAATGTAATTGATAAAGTGGGCAAAGACGGCGTTGTTACCGTGGAAGAAGGCCAGGGTTTAGCATTAGAGAGCGAAGTGGTCGAAGGCTTTACCTTTGATCGTGGCTTCTTAAGTGCTTACATGGTTACAGACTCTACCCGCATGGAAGCAGTCTACGACAAGCCGGCCATTCTAATAACTGATAAGAAAATCAGCTCAGTCCAAGAGTTTTTACCAGTACTAGAAAAGTTAGCTCAGGCAGGCAAAAAAGACCTGGTTTTAATAGCTGAGGATATCGAAGGCGAAGCACTGGCAACACTCATTTTGAACCGCTTAAAGGGTGTGTTCAACACTATAGCCATCAAGGCACCGTCATTTGGTGATAGGCGTAAGGAAATCCTTGAAGACATTGCAATTCTCACAGGTGGAACGGTTATTTCTGAAGACCAAGGCATTACGTTCGAAGATGTTGAACTTGGCATGCTTGGGACTGCTCGGAAGGTTATTGTTACAAAAGATGAGACAACCATCATCGAAGGTGCAGGTGCCGCATCAAGCCTCAAAAAGCGCATTGTGCAGATTAGTGCACAAGCTACAGGCTCCAAGAGCGAATATGACCGCGAGCAGCTTGAAAAGCGTGGCGCAGCCTTAAGTGGCAAAGTAGCAGTTATTAAGGTGGGTGGCGCAACCGAGACCGAAATTGAAGAAAAGAAGTTCCGTGTTGATGACGCCGTTGCTGCCGTTAAGGCTGCGCTCAGCGAAGGTATTGTTGCTGGTGGTGGCGTAACCCTGATTAACCTCAGTTCTGGCATCAGTACAGATGATAAAAATGCATCGGTAGCAGCAGGTAAGACAATCCTTAAGAACACACTAGAACAGCCATTCCGCATCCTGCTTTCAAATGCAGGCCTTAATCCCGACGAGTGGCTACCGCTTGTTAAAAAAGGCAAGCCAGGGCAAGGTGTTAATGTAAATGACCCAACCAAATTAGTCGATATGAAGGCCGCTGGCATCGTTGATCCAGCTCGCGTCACAAAAGAAGCTTTGCAGAATGCAGCTTCTATTGCAGGGACCGCTATGACTATGGGCGCCTTGATTGTTGACGTGCCCGAGCCCAAAGGTGCAGCTCCAGATATGAGTGGCATGGGCGGCGGCATGATGGGGATGTAGTACCACTCTTAAAATAGAGTTGCAAAAAGTTGTAGTTTGTAGTATTATATACTTCTTAAGTGGAGTTTATGTAACTATGGCGTTTTTTAATCGTAAAAAAGCAGACACAACAGTTTTACCAGAGATAGAAAGATACTATGAAGCCGAAAAGCATGAACGTGCTGGTATGGCATGGCTTTTGGCTATAGTTTCAATTGCATGCGTTGCACTGGTACTCATCGGCTTGTTTTTTGGCGGACGATGGATATATCGCAAAGCCGCTCATACCGACAAGCAAACGGGGGTGTCTACCACCAAAATTACCGGTAGCAATATTGCTAAGTCTAAAGACTCAACTTCAAAAAACACCTCTGACAACTCTTCAACAGCAACCAAGCCAACTACAACCGCTCCTGCTCCCCAGGCTCCAGCCCCAACAATGCCAAAGACACCTACTACTCAGGCTCCTGCAACCACTCCAGCGGCACCAACAGCATCAACTCCTGTTGCACCAACTCCAAAAGTCCTTACAAACACTGGTCCAACCAGCACAGTACTAATATTTGTCGTTTCAGTATTAGGCTTTACTTTGCTGCACAACATTGTTGCTCGCCGCCGAACCAACTAACCTAGCTTTGGCTATTGAACTCGTTTATTTTTTTAATAACGTCGTAAATAGCTTCAGCCTTAGCTTTATCTTCAGGTAACTCTTTGGCTGCATCATAGACCGCACTTAAGAGTGCCTGGTCATTTGTTTCTTCGTATACCATTTTTGCCGTTGCGTATTTTTCGTCTGGCGATAAGTCAAGTTGGCCTATAAGTGGTGAAAGTTCATGTAAAGCTTCTTGTTTAAGCGCACTAAGATTTTGCATGTTACCACTGTTACTTATAGTAATTGGCGGGGAAGAGAATTCAACGTCAGGAGTAGGCTCTCTCAATGAGCTGGTAGGTGCGGCAGGAGTTTCGACATATTCTGGCGCGCTCATGTCTGGGCTCATTGAAGTGTCATCAACGGCTGGAGCAGGCAGGTTGAGCTCGTCTTCGGCAGCGGCTGTTATCATATTGGAATCATCGACGGGGGTTGTTGCTACAGTTACTGGTACAGCTTGACCTACCGTATCATCATCTTGCTTATTTTGTCCGAACATACAGAGGCCCCCCTTGTTTTGTTTGCTATTTAATGGATAGTATATAGCATAACCGTGATATGAAAAAGGTTGCCTCAATTAAGAATGTTGGGCAACGCCTCCGGGAGACGGTTATGAGGTTAAAAATAACAGAAAATCAGGAGGATAACATGCTCGATGACCTGAAATACATCCACGAAAAAGACTCATATGATGCGCTTGGTACAGTAGCCAAGCAATGGCAACAATTAAACCAAAAGTATGAGCTACCAGTTATTGACAAGCAATTTGATAATATTGTGCATGCGGGCATGGGTGGTTCAGCGCTATGGGCACTGATTGGCCAGAGCTGGCCAGGTTTTTCTGTACCGTTTGAAGTCTCACGCGGGTATGATATCCCGGCTTATGTCAGTGAAAAAACTTTGTTTATTGCTGCGAGTGTTTCCGGCAATACCGAAGAAACACTTTCTTCTTTAGCGCAAGCAGAAGCTAAAGGGGCTTTTATTGTTGTAATTGCTTCGGGCGGTAAACTGGCTGATGTTGCTAAGGCTAAAGATTATCCATTTATTGAGTTGCCTAAAGTTATTCCGCCTCGTTATGGCATGATAAACGGCCTTAAGGGTCTTGCGATATTGTGTGAGCAGCTTGGTGTTTTAACGGAGAAAAACGCCGTTAAAGAACTCGAAGATGCGGCTAAATTTTTGGAGAGTACTATAGAGGGCTGGAAGGCAGATATACCGACATCCCAGAACCAGGCTAAGCAATTAGCCCAAGAGTTGGCAGGCAAGTCGATTGTTATTTATGGTGGGCCACTCATGGCTCCTGCTGCGCATAAATGGAAGATTGGCTTTAATGAGAACGCTAAGACTGTAGCCTGGGAGTATGCTTTCCCAGAATTTAACCACAATGAGTTTACTGGTTGGACTTCGCACCCGGTCGATAAGCCATACGGTATTATTTACCTACTTTCATCATTCGATAACGATCGAATTAAAAAGCGGTTTTCTTTAAGCGAGAAGCTATTAAGCGGGCGTTGGCCTGCGCCGCACCACGTAGAAGTGCAGGGGTCTACAAAGTTAGAACAGTTACTGTGGGCTGTAACTCTTGGTGATTTTGTAGGCGTGTATCTTTCATTACTAAATGGCCTTAGCCCAATTGATATGGGTGATAATGATATTATTGAAAAGTTCAAGAAAGAGTTAGGGAGCCCAGATGCCTGATTTGGATGTGCCGCACTATGATCCTAGTAGTTTCAGTAACGAGCCATACGTTCGGCGTGTTGAAAAACCTTGGGGCTATGAACTGCATTGGGTACGCGAAAACGAACCGTATATTGGCAAAGTTTTGCATATAAACGAAGGTGCTCGTTTGAGCTTGCAGGTACATGATCAGAAGAGTGAGAGCTGGTTTATGATGAGTGGAAAAGCAGCTGTCATTTGGGAAAACAACGAGGGCGAGCTTATTGAAACAGAGCTTCAGGCTGGCCACGGATATAGTACAAAAATTGGACAAAAGCATAGACTCAAGGGGCTTACAAGCTGTGATATTTTAGAGGTTTCAACTCCTGAAGCAGGTACTACATGGAGATTGGATGATGATTATGCCCGCCCCAATGAGACTCCTGAACAGCGCAAAATAGAACGTAGTGAATAAAAACTACTCGTAACGAAGTGACTGGATAGGGTCTTTGCGGGCGGCTTTTATAGCTGGTGCCGTACCAAAAATTACGCCGATAATGGTTGAGGCTACAACGGCCAGTAGTACTATTGGCCAGGTTGCTACTGGGGTTAGTGACGTAAATATCTTAAGGAAAAAATTAGCGAGCAGGGCGACAAATACACCAATAATGCCGCCAACAACGCTTATGATGGTTGCCTCTATGGAAAATTGGCTATAAATCTGGCGGTTGGTTGCGCCCAACGATTTACGGACGCCGATTTCACGGGTGCGTTCAGTAACACTGACAAACATAATATTCATAATACCAATCCCGCCAACAATCAGGGATATTGCTGCTATGCCGGCAATAAAAGAAGTCAGTAAATTAAGAGTCTTGCTTGTGAGTTGCAATGTTTCGGCCTGCGTAAGTACCGTAAAATCCTGCTGGCCACCATGTACGTCCCCCAGTGTCGCCACTACTTCTTTTCGGAGTGCATCCGTGTTGACACCATCAAGGGGCGTAACAAGTATTTGATAAAGGTTTGTTGCATTGCCGCTGATAGCCTTGGCTGATTCATAGGGTATAAATACGGCAGAATTGAGGTCGCCACCAGCAGTATAGGCGTTGGCTGTAAAGCTATCAAATACACCCGTGACAATAAATTCATGTCCTCTGAGTACGACAACTTGGCCAATCGGCACGTTTACCTGGAAGAGTTGCTCGGCAACTGTCTTGCCGACAATAGCGACATCACGTTTGCTCTGAGACTCGCTAAAGAAGCTACCATACGCTACCTTCTGCCCAGAGATATCTGCAAAATTTGGCCCAGTGCCGATAATGGTGCTGTCAAATTTTCGACCTTCTTTGGTTGTAGCAAGCGCAGATATCGTACTCAGTGGGGTGGCACTTTTAACGTTTGTTAGTTTCATCACGGCTTGCAGATCCTGGTTGGTAAGTGCGGCAGTTCCAAGAGCTGCTTGATAATTTGCACTTATAACGTGTCCCGCAGCGTCTCTGTTTACCAGTCTGCCTGGACGTACGGTCAAGACATTTTTTGCGCTTGTCTTTAGACTGCCAGCAATTTGTTGACGAACACCTTCTCCAAGAGATACTGCAGTAATAACTGAGGCAACACCAATTATTATCCCCATCATCGTAAGCATGCTTCGCAACTTTGTACTTTTAATTGACTTAAGAGCCATACGGACATTACGGCCTGCAAGGAGAGTCATGATTTGCCCCTCGTTGTAGCAACATTCTTTCTCTTAGTGGATGATTTCTTTGGCTTCTTCGCAGTTTTTTTCACAAGTCGCTTGCGTCCTGGAGCAGCTTTAGCTGGAATAGCAGTCATAAAAAGGGAAACGCCTTCAAGTTGTTCTTCTTCATCAGTTTTTGGCTTGGCCTGACCACCACTTCTGGCACGCATCGGTACTTCACCAATCTTTGTTTGCTCATCGAACATTATCCCACCATCGTGCATATACAGGACCCGAGTTGCATAGCGGGTTAGCTCTGGATTATGCGTCACCATCAA
This sequence comes from Candidatus Saccharimonadota bacterium, assembly GCA_043745485.1. Taxonomy (GTDB): domain Bacteria; phylum Patescibacteriota; class Saccharimonadia; order Saccharimonadales; family JACDBH01; genus RYN-417. Next base: position 34,323 of record JAYTSU010000030.1, on the reverse strand, counting down.
TATAGTGCTGCCTTTGGCATGTAACTCAGCTAATAGTTCCAAAACAATCTTGCTATTTATGCTGTCTAAGTTGCCAGTTGGTTCATCGGCTATGATAAGGCTTGGACCGCCCACAAGTGCCCGAGCAATAGCCACACGTTGTGCTTCGCCGCCACTCAGATTTTTAGGATAAAAGTATTCACGCTCCCCAAGTCCAACGTCTTCCAGTGCTTGCCCCGCCATTCGTAGACGCTTTGTCTGGGTTAAGCCTCGATATGCTAAGGGTAGTGCAACGTTATCAAGCGCTGTCATGCGTGGCAGCAAATTAAACGACTGAAAAATAAATCCAATGTGTTCACGGCGAGCTTTTGCCAGCCGGTTTGGTCGTAACCGCGATACAACGCGCCCGCTCAACGAATATGTTCCATGCGTGGGTCTGTCTAGCAGCCCAATTACATTCAGTAGGGAAGACTTACCTGAGCCACTAGCTCCCATTATCGCCACAAACTCACCCTTTTTAACTATCAGATTCACTTCATCCAAAGCAACGGTGGTGGCATTTCCGAAGCCATAGATTTTGGAAACATTGGTTAATTCAATTACATCTGACATACCCTATAAGTGTACGCAGTTTGCAATATATTGCGCAAGGTATTATTGATGTATTTTTTAAGGAGTAAAAAAGTAATGCATAAGCTATAATACAGCGCACGTGGAGGGGTCGCATAGTGGCTGGAGTAGCGCCACCTTGGAAAGGTGGTATGGGGGCAACCTCATCGAGGTGAAGGTTGCCAGTGGCAATCTGCAAGGCAAGCTTCACTTGGCAACTTGTTGCCAAAGCTGAAGTTGCGGGCCCGCCGGAGGTGGGTCAAATCCCACCTGTATAATATTAATAAGTTGGAGGGGTCGCATAGTGGCCTAGTGCGCCACCTTGGAAAGGTGGTATGGGGGCAACCTCATCGAGGGTTCAAATCCCTCCTCCTCCGCCAAAATTATATAAGGAACTACCATGCCATTAAATACAGACGAAGACATACACTGGGAAAAAACTGGCGAAAAAGAATTTAAGGGAGCCTTTAAGAAATACCTGACAAAATATTTTAAGCAGCCAAACGGTAAAGAAGTCGACTTTGATATAACAACGCTTAAGAATAACGGTTTTTCTATGTGTTTAGCTCTCACACCTGATAAAAAGGTTGTTATTGCAAAACAGTTCCGGCCTGGCCCGGAAAAAATCTCTTATGATATGCCCGCAGGCATCCTTGAGATAGGCGAGACACCCGAAGTAGGCATAATAAGGGAGTTGAAAGAAGAAACTGGTTACGCAGTTGGAAAATTAATAGAGTTAAACCACGACGGCAATATGATAGGGCCATACGATCAAGCGCTTGGATACTATTATTTGGCGCTAGACTGCAAACTTAAGCATAAGCAGCAGCTCGATGACGATGAAATAATAGAGGTGATTACTATGCCGCTTAAGCAATTTGTGAATGATGTACTTCGCACTGGGCTTACAACACACGCCGACTGTGGCTGGTTGGCAATTGATTATTTGCTACAGCATAAGATGATAAAGCTTGAAGATATTTCAATATAGTAAAAGTAGTTCATATGAAAAAATTGTTCCGATTCACCGCAATGGTAGTCGGCTCAACAGCAGCGCTTCTAAGCACGTTGGTAGTTGCAGGCGTATTAGGTTCAGCTGACTTTTGGCATAGTATTCTAAAGTTGTAGAAATAATCGGCATAGCTTTTGCTGCATCACTCATCGTTATGATGACTGCAAAGAAATAATCAGTCTGTTTCCAAAACAAATCGCCACGGTTTGTCCGTGGCTTTTTTAATACCAATTCGCGTCGTTGTTTTTATATCTTTAACTGTGTAATCGGTGGCAGTAATTCCAGCTTTGTTTTAGTTATACGTTGCCCGCTATAAATAGGCGGTATTCCTAAGGCTTGAACCAAGCTGCCTGGCCCGTTTGTAAGCCGCTTCATATCTGTAGTATTACGGTTTTTCTGCATTAGTTCTATACCAATAGTTGGCTGTAATGCACGGATTAGTACTGCCTCACCACGACCTTTAGGTCCGGTTACAATGTTCATGCACCAGTGCATGCCATAGATAAAATACATATAAATCGTACCCGCTTCTTTAAACATAGGTTCTGTCCGTTTTGTCATACCTCTAAAACTGTGTGAAGCTTCATCATCTTGTTGGTAAGGTTCAGTCTCAATAATTATCCCCCCGTTGTCGCCGGCTGGCGTATGGTGAACTAACTCAAAGCCTAACAACTCTTTGGCAGCGGTTACTGAATTAGATAAGTTTGGCATTTTAGTCATACTTTAATCTTGCCATACAAAGGGGTACAGTAGCTATAGGGTGTTAATGAAGAAGGAGATACTGTGGAACTATTTCATAAAAGTATAAGTATGGTAGGGGATGTAGTATCTAAGGTTAAAACGGACGATATGACAAAACCGACTCCTTGTGAAGAATGGGATGTACGAGCACTGTTAAATCATATAATTAATGAAGTTGCTTGGGTTGAGCCATTGCTCCAAGGAAAAACTATTGAAGAAGTGGGCACTACACTTGATGGCGACCTAGCGGCAGAAGATCCTGGCGCCGCATGGCATACATACGCCGAGCCCGCAGAAAGCGCCGTAAATACAATACCTGGTGATACTACTGTGCATTTATCGTATGCCGATAAGCCGGCGCGAGATTATGAAAACGAAGTTGGTGGTGATGTAATTATGCATGGTTGGGACTTAGCGCAGGCAATAGGTGTCCCGTATGCCATAGACGAAACGACGGCCCAAGCTATCTTAGACGGCATAAAAGAAATGATCCCAATGGCCCGTCAATACGGAATGGTAAAAGAAGCAATCCCGGTCGCTGAGGGCGCTACTACAGAAGAAAAATTACTGTCAGAATTTGGACGGTCTAAGAACTGGAACAATGAAAACAATACAAAATCTTGAGGACATACGTAACTTAGGTACCATTTTAGGAATCTGGGCTCATCCGGACGATGAAACCTACTCGATGGGGGGCATAATGGCAGCGGCAGTTCAGAATGGCCAAAAAGTTGTCTGCGTTACGGCGACAAGGGGCGAAGCAGGCGTACAAGATGAATCACGTTGGCCGGCTATACATTTGCGTGATATCCGCACCCAAGAACTGCAGGCCGCGTTTACGGCACTAGGTGTTAGTGAACACCATTGGCTCGACTACCCTGATGGCGGCTGCGACAAAACCGACGTGGGCGACGCGGTTAAACAAATAATAGACTACATCAACATCATTCAACCTGATAGCATTTTAACCTTTGGGCCAGATGGTATAACCGGACACCCCGATCATATAGCTGTGTCACAATGGACAAGTCAAGCCGTGGATGAAGCAGGGTCAAAAGCAATTATTTATCATGCTATACAAACACAGGAACAATACGTGCAAATGCTTGAAGCCGACAAAGTGCTAAACATCTTTTTTAACATAGAAAAACCGCCGACCTGTGATGCCTGTGATTGCGCTATCTGCTTTAAGATGGACGATAGCCTTTATGGCAAAAAGCTAGCCGCCCTAAAAGCGATGCCATCCCAAACAGAAGCTATGTTACAGAAATTTAACCACGTTTTACGTAGTAGTATAGGTATTGAAGCGTTTACAGAAAGGCGGGCATGAAGCACGATCACGATAATTCGCAAATAATTTGGTGGCAGCGTCTCGAGGGCGCATTAATCCTAGCTGGCTCATTGTGGTGGTTCCATTTAAATAGTGGTAACTGGTTGCTTTTTATATTATTTTTGTTTAGCCCCGATGTTTTCTGTTTAGGCTACCTCAAAAACTCCAAAGTGGGAGCGTTTTTCTATAACTTGGGACATTCATTTCCACTGCCGTTGCTAATATTGTTGTTTTCTCACCCAGGCTATAAACACCATGTTTTTAACGCAGCCCTTATATGGACGGCACACATTGGCATGGATCGTATGGCGGGCTTTGGACTTAAATACAGCGATGGCTTTAAACATACGCACCTAGGCTGGATCGGCAAAAAAAGTTAGTTTGGGGATGCTAAGTATAGCTTAAAAAGCTAGACAAGTAGTTATGTAACTACTAAAGTGCGGCTTTGAGCTCGGATATCATCGGTGCAAATGCGTCCTGATGACGTTTGTTTTGTTCATTCCATTCACCTGATTGGTTAAATGCGGCATAGACATGTGGAATATGTACGGCATCATGAAGCGGTATGGTGCGTAGCTCTATAACCACTTGACGCAATTGTTCAACGGCACGGATACCACCCGAAACTGCGCCGTAGCTTACGAAGGTGACAGGCTTGCCTTCCCAGCGTTTTTCACTTACCCAGTCAATTGCGTTTTTAAGTATTGCGGGGTATCCATGGTTATATTCAGGTGTAACCATAATATAGCCGTCAAAGCTTTCTACTTTGTCAGCCCACGCTTTACCTTTCGGATTACTGTACTCGCCAAAGTGGTTATCTATTGCCATTGGTGGCATTGGTTCGTCATAAAAAGGTAAATCCAGTTCAACAGGGTCGACGACTTCCCATTTAACGTCAGTATGCTTATCAAGTTCAACTTGTAGTTGCTTCATTATATTATCTGCGGCGCGGCCTTTGCGGGCACTGCCTAATAGGACCATAACTTTTGGCATGTAATTCTCCGTATTTAGGGTTAACTTTATAATTTATCTGGATTGATGCCTATTGAGGCAAAAAGTTCTGTATTGAGCTCGTAAATTTTTTCTGTGCCTTGTTTGCGCTCCAAAATTACGCCGGCGTCCACTAGCTTTTTGAAGTGGTGGCTCATAGCGGGCTGACTTAGGGAAGAGCAGGTGCTGACCTGTGCGCAGCTGGCAGTATCACGCGGCTTTTTTACTAAGGAGCGTACGATATCCAGCCGGGTGTGGTCGGCTAGGGCTTTAAAGAAATTTACATTGTTGTCATGCATAGACATATTCTATATTAATCTAAACATTTAAATATGTAAATACTTAAATATTACTAAAATATATCATAACAAGCTGTAAATCGAAGATTGTAACCTGTTATACTGGGGTTAATAAGTCTAAGGATTTACTGTGCAGTCCGATATAAGCAAAGCAATTGAAGCAGTGGTGCAAAAAGAATTTGGTGAAGATATCACCGTAGTTTTAACGCGCCCAGATGAACAATTCGGTGATTATGCAACCAATGTTGCACTGCAGCTAGCCCCAAAAATAGGCAAAAAACCACGCGAAATAGCAGAAGCTATTGTGCAGCAATTACAGCATGAAAGTATTGTGAGTACTGAGGTCGCTGGCCCTGGATTTATAAATATTACACTTTCTGACCAGGCTGTGGTTACGCAAACACTCGCACAAGCGAGCCAACCGCTTAAAAACCAAATCGTTTTAGTAGAATATTCGGACCCAAATCCATTTAAACCACTTCATGCCGGACATCTTTACACTACGTTAGTGGGCGATACGATTGCACGTCTGATAGAAAACGCCGGGGCAACAACGCACCGTATTAGTTATGGTGGTGACGTTGGCCTCCACGTGGGCAAAAGTATGTGGGCAATCATTAAACAGTTGGGAGGTGAACTGCCAGAAAAGCTCGAAGGGGTAGCTGACAAATCTACGTGGCTCGGTGAGCGGTATGTAGAAGGAAACAATGCCTACGAAGACGATGAGGCTGCTAAGCAAGAAATAATCGTCTGCAATCGCCGTGTCTATGAAGTGCATGCACAAAACGACCAGGAATCTGCATTTGCTCAGGTTTACTGGACCTGTAGACAGTGGAGTTATGACTATTTTGAGGTCTTGTACCAAGAGCTCCAAGTTCATCCTTTCGACAGGGTGATACCAGAAAGTGAAGTTACTCCTCTTGGCATCAAGACGGTACGTGAACAACTCGCGCAAGGCGTCTATAAAGAAAGTGACGGTGCAGTTATCTTTGAAGGTGAACACTATGGCTTGCACACTCGAGTATTCATCAATTCCGAGGGTTTACCAACCTATGAAGCTAAAGACGTTGGTCTGATGTTGACCAAGTGGCAGGACTACCATTATGACGCTTCATATTACATTACCGCTAACGAGCAAGCACAATACTTTAAAGTTATGTTCAAAAGTATCGAGCAATTCTTGCCCGAAGCTGCTGAGCGGGCGCATAGCATGACTCATGGTTTTGTAAAACTGCAGGGCGGTATCAAGATGAGCTCACGAAAGGGCAATATTGTCACGGCACTTGAGATTTTGGAGGCAGCCCGCGCTGCAGGAGATGCAACGGGCACCAATCCCAACGAAGAAACAATTCTTGCTGCAGTGAAGTATGCATTTGCCAAGAACCGCATTGGCGGTGATATTATGTATGACCCGATTGAATCTATTGCGCTGGAAGGCAACAGCGGTCCATATCTGCAGTATGCTCACGCACGCGCTTGTTCGATTCTTCGCAAGTATGGCAAAGATGCTGCGCTCAAGGACACCGAACTTGAGCCAGGCGAGCGAACCTTAGTACGTAAGCTGAGCATGTACGCAGAGACTGTTGAGCAAGCCACAGCTGAGCTCATGCCTCATCACATTTGCACGTATTTGTATGAGCTTGCCCAAGAATTCAATCGGTTTTATGAGCACAATACAGTAATAGGTAATGCCCGCGAAGAGGTGCGCGTTGGACTAGTTGCGCGCTATACCGAGACTTTGAAGAACGGCCTGAATCTACTTGGTATCGTTGCCCCAGAACAGATGTAACTATTGACAATAATGACATTATAGTGTATATTGATTACTAAGGATACATAATGAAAAAAACAGAAAAACAAATAGCAAAAAAGAAGATTATTATCGAAAAAGCCACAATTATGACCATGCCGCCGCTAAAGGCGCCACACTGGTTGCAGGGTTTTACGGATTTTGTACGCGAACAAGGTGTTATTGGCCTGGCAGTTGGTCTGGTGCTTGGTACGCAGATCAAAGCAGTCGTAGACCAATTGGTAAACAGCTTTGTTAACCCGTTTGTTGGCCTTTTACTCCCTGGGAAGGGTTCATTGCAGGAAGTAGTTTTTCATGTCAGCGATCAGACATTTAAGTGGGGTGCATTTGTCTCGCAGCTTATAAGCTTTTTCATAGTCTGTGCAATTGTTTACTTCTTAGTGAAGGGCCTTAAGCTCGACAAACTCGATAAGAAAAAAGAAGATGAGCAGTAACATTAGGTGTATTGTGTAAATATCAAAATATAGGAGATTAAAAATGTATATTACAAAAGTTCTAAAACGTAAGGATGCTTCGTCAGTTATTGTAGCTATATGGTTAGCATTCTTACTACAACAGGCATTATACCTACCAACTTTTCATCTCGTAGACATGATTAGTGGAATAGGGGACAGCCATTATCAAGGAATGTATGGTGCTGGCAGCCCTGGATGGCGTAATGAATACCTTAATCCAATTGTCACCGTCCTTTTAAATATAATCGTTATCGAAATTTTAATTCGACTATTTGTGGTTATGCATCCGTTGTTTGTGCGCAAATCTAAATAAATGTAATAAATCCGACCTTAACACTGCGCGCTACAGCGTATACTAACGTGTATGGATATGCCAAAGAACGACGATGAATGGAAAGCAAAACTAACGCCTGAGCAGTATGCAGTACTGCGCGAAGGAGCTACCGATGCGCCGTTTAGCGGTGCGCTGGTTAACAATCATGACACAGGTGATTATATGTGTGCAGCCTGTGGAACTAAACTATTTGACAGTGCAACGAAGTTTGAAAGTGGCAGTGGATGGCCAAGTTTTTATGATGCTGCCAATGCCGACTCGGTAAAATTAATCGAAGATGATTCGTTGGGCATGAGCCGGACTGAAGTTGTCTGCGCAAAGTGTGGGGGCCACCTCGGACATTTGTTTAATGATGCTCACGACCAGCCAACGGGCAACCGTTTTTGCATCAACTCTACCTCGCTTGATTTCAAACCAAAAGCATAATAAAAGGAGGATTGCGTATGAAGATAACCACCAATGAAGATGGCTTATGCGTTATCCTCCATGGCCGTGAACAGCTATGGGCACTGCGTGCTAAGCTGCAGATTAATAGGGACGATATAATGAACATCCGCTACATGAGCCTTTTTGACGAATGGCGGAAATGGGAAGTGCGTATGCGGGGCGCAAGCATTCCAGGACATCTGGTAGCAGGGTCGTATTGGACAGAGGAAGGCTGGGATTTTGTGTATATTATTGATCCGCGCGGCTTCGTGAAGCCAAAAGCCGATAACGTATTAGTTATCGAAACAGAGCAGGACAGATTTCGGCGCATAATCCTGAGTTATGACAAGGCAGAAGCGGAAAGTATTGTTGCGTGGTGGAAGAAAAACTAGTCAGTAATCAGCGTCAGGATAACTGGGCTCAATCTCTAAAAAGGGAACCAATACGCCCACAAAGAAGCCGCAAAAAAATGGCTATCGTGGCTATAACTATATTAGTTTTGTTAGGTATAACAGTTGGCTATATGTTTAATAAAAAAGTGCCAACAAACGAGCAGACGGCAAAAGCCACACATACAAACAAAAAAGTAGTAGACACACACGAAAAACGCATCCGTTTGCTGTTAGCGGGGGATTTTATAGCCCATGACTCCATAAATTCGCAGGCACGCGCAGCGGATGGAACGTACAATTATTTGCCGATGGTTGAGGATTTTGTACCAATATTTCACAATGCCGATATACGGTTTTGTCATGATGCTAACCTAAACGGCGGGGCGGCTTTTAAGATCTCGGGCTATCCAAAGTTCAACTCACCAACTGAATTTGCGCGCGATATGGGTAAGCTTGGTTGTAATATGGTGGCTACTGGAAGCAACCATAGTTTTGATCGTGATCAAACGGCGATTGATGCTTCGGTTGATGCTTGGAAGCAAACGACGAATACTCTGGCAGTTGTTGGGCAAAACCAAAACCAAGCTCAGCACGATGCGGTCAATTATTTTACCGTCAAGGGTGTAAAGTTTGCATTTTTAGCCTACACCACCTACCTCAACAGCGACGCGCCAGCGCAAAATGATTACGGCGTTAATGTATTCACCACTGATTATGCAGCTCGGCAAGTCAAGACAGCTAAAGACAATGGTGCACAAGTTATCATTACGAGCATACGGTGGGGAACGGAATATTCAGGCGACATATCGGACTCGCAGAAAACAACTGCACAGTTTCTTGCCGACCAAGGTGTGGATGTTGTTATTGGACACGGGTCACATGTTTTGGAGCCAGTTGCTCGGATTAGTGGAGCAAGTGGTAAAAAAAGCCTCGTCTGGTACAGTATTGGTAATTTTTTGAACACGCAGGAACCGCCAGAGACATTGTTTAATGGTCTCCCAGTCATTGATTTTGACGCCACCACACATGCAGTCACAAACATGCAGTTTTTACCGATTTATCAGCATTATAAATGGACTGCAGCACAGGCAAAAGCTGATGACATTGCTGCCCGCACCAACATCCATATGTATTTGCTGGAAGTTGCTGACCAAAGCATGATTGATGCACAGCAACTCCAAACAACTGTTGCGGCACAAAAAGAGCGCATAAGCAGCACGCTTAACTCTTTAGGCTTAACAATACCGCTCATTACATCTCAGCAATATTATAAGTAGTCTGGTGCGTTACCAAGTCCAAAGAATTCTTCTAGGGTTGTGATTTTTTGCTTGTGGAGTTCGTTGGTAAGATCAATACCTACATAGCGTACATGCCACGGCTCGTATGAATACCCCGTAACTGGCAGTTTATCTTTGGTATAACGGAGGATAAATCCGTATTTGTAGGCATTAGCAGCAAGCCAGATGCCTTCTGGAGTGGTTGCAAAACAGACGTCGACATCACATTTTTGACTGAGCGGTTCTATGTCAGCAGCCAGTCCTGTCTGATGCTCACTGTATCCGGGGCGGGCGCTAGTTTTGTCGGCCTCTGTTGCGCTGCTATTAGTCACATAACTACCATACAAGCTTGTTTGAAACTGAAATGACCGATAGCCACTGGACAGCATAAGGTCTAATTCGTCAGCCTTTGCGCCTATAAACATCCTTTCAAGTGCCGTAGCACTTTCACGTCGCAGTTGCATGCTATCGTTTCCAGGAACGCGCACCGGCACATTGGGGGTGACTAAGTCAGCGGGAATGTACGTTGCCGGGCTCAGCGCGCGGTGCTTGTTTACGACAACCCACATGCTGGCAGGTTCAGAGTTAGAAAATCTCTTTTTATTAAAGACAGGGGCGGACGCTGACTTTGTTTGAGCAGTGGGGCTTTTTGAAATGACGGGGAAGATCTCTTTGTTTTCATGACGAGTGACAAAAGTCTGTACGCCAATTGCTGCAATTGCTAGAAGCAGTACTATTCCCAGAGTTATCAAAATATTCTTTAGCATAGGAGTATTGTACAATATCTCTAATGAGTAAAAACTTGGCACCACCGACAAAACTATTATGGATGGATCTAGAGTTCACGGATTTTGACTACCCAAACAGCCTGGTGTTGGAAGTTTCCGTTGAGGTAACAGACTTTAATTTTGTCACGTTAGGCGGCTATGAAGCCCGCATTAAAAACAACCCAGAGAATTTAGTAAAACGCTTAAAACTTAATACATTTTGGCAAGAATTTTCTGAAAATCGCGACGATTTTGTGAAGAATAACAATGATGGCAAAACGGTTAAACAAGTTGAAGACGAGCTCATTGCATTCGTCGAAGAGCATTTTGGTACTGAGCCAGCAATTCTCGCAGGAAATTCTATTCATTCCGACCGTCAGGTAGTTAAGGCACGTTGGCCAGCACTGGATCTAAAGCTCCATTACCGCATGTTTGACGTCACTACGCTCAAGATTCTACTCCAAGGCAAATACGGAGTGGAGTTTGCCAAAAACAACACCCACCGCGCATACGATGACATCCAAGCCAGCATCGCCGAGCTGCAATTTTATCTCGACTGGTTCATGCAAGAACATGACGAGAATTAAGGCACTATAATGGATACTATGGATCACAAAACTGTTGAGGACTACATCCTATCTATGGCGAATGCGCGGCTAGAATACCCGTTTGGGGAAGGTGTTGGCGTTTATAAGGTTGGCGACAAGATGTTTGCGCTCATTAGTGAAGATAAAAAACCGTTGCAACTGAGTTTGAAATGTGACCCTCAGCTAGCAATCACATTGCGCGAAAAATACGAAACGGTGCTTGAAGGCTATCACCTCAACAAAAAACACTGGAATACGATAATACTGTCCGGCCAACTGCCAATGGAAGAAATTGAAGGGCTCATTTTCCACAGTTATAATCTTGTGACCCAAGGTTCGGACAGCACCACGCCTTCAACTTAAAATATTATTTCAGGAGTAAAACCGTACTTTTATAACTTTCATTCAGCTGAGCTTTAATAACCGGACCGTTAGCATTAGTATAATTCTTTTTAATATTTTGAGCATATAGCGTCAGGATGTCTTTGAGCTTTTGACTAAAAACATCGTTAAAGCGGTTGTTTGCCGTAGCGGTCTTAAAGTCCGCGTCGGTCTTTGGGTCTAGTTTAGAGTTTAATAGCAACGGTGTCAGGATAACTTTTCGTGCTTTTAAGTACTTGGTAAGGCCAGTTTGCTGCGTACCGACAGATAAGGCAGCAGTTTCCGCCCGTGATTGGATAAGAAAATCACTACTACCTGTAACGCCTAGGTTTGCAATCCGTATAATCTCTTGCTGCTGAGCTACCAAGCTTATGAGTGCGGTCGTGTTGGCTTTGCTTGTTCTATGTATAAAAGAAGAAATGCCAACAATCAAAAATATTAGTACCAACCCACCACCAACTACCAGTAACAGTCGTGAGCGGAGTGAATTTGGTTTAATAAATTTGTTTTTTGGAGGATGGGGTGCGTTTAAAATAAATCCATACGGATTGTGCGCGTCTGATTGTGCCCCGGGTTGAATTGAAGGTTGCACGCCAGGGAGCTGATTATTTGAATCCATATTGGTATAAGCATAACAAATATAGAGACATGGGGCCAATGACACGCGTATATGGGGTGGTACTTGCAAGCAGGCTACAGGGATGCCACACTGGTAGGTATGGATGCGGTTGCTGAGGTAAAAGCCAGGTTGTCTATAGAGGACGTTGTTGCTGAGTATGTTCAGCTTAAGCGTGCCGGGCGTAACTACAAAGGCCTGAGCCCGTTTGGTAACGAAAAGACACCGAGTTTTGTCGTGAGCCCCGAAAAACAGATTTGGCATGACTTTAGTAGTGGCAAGGGCGGGGACATGTTTACTTTTATCCAAGAACTTGAGGGCCTTGATTTTAAAGAGACTTTAGAGCTGCTGGCTCGTAAGGCGGGCGTGGATTTAGAGCAGTTTAAAGGCAAATCTACGGGCGATAGTAAACAAAAAGAGCGCATGTATGAAGTATTGGATCTATCGGCTAAATTTTACCAAGCCCAACTGCGGGGAAGTAAAACGGCACTAGAATACCTACTCAAAAAGCGCGCTTTTACCAAAGAAACCGTTCTGAAGTTCCGTCTTGGCTACTCGCCCAACACCGGTGATGCCTTAATTAACTTTTTAAAGTCTAAAAATTTCACGCAAGAAGAGGCCAGTGCGGCTGGGCTCATTACGCAGCGTTATAACGGGTGGGGTGACATGTTTCGGGGCAGAGTTATGGTGCCACTGAGTGATGTCCAAGGCCGTGTGGTCGGTTTTACAGCTCGCATATTAGAGGACAACCCCGATGCCCCAAAATACATCAACACCCCAAGTACACTTTTATACGATAAAGGCCGCCAGGCCTATGGGCTGCATCTAGCTAAGGATGCAATAAGAAAAAAGAAGTTTGGTGTAGTGGTCGAGGGCAACTTGGACGTTATTGCCAGCCATCAAGCGGGGATCGAAAATGTCGTTGCCGCCGCGGGAACAGCATTAACAGAGGCACACCTCAAAGATCTTGGGCGTTATGCGCTGGACATCCGCTTTGCTTTTGACAGTGATAAAGCTGGCATAAATGCCACAGAGCGGGCCATCCCACTCGCCCAAAAAGTTGGGGTCAACGTCAGTATCATTACAATTCCGAGTGGCAAAGACCCTGACGAGTTGGTGCGCAAAGACCCTAAGCTGTGGCAAGATGCGATTGAACAGCATCAGTATGCGGTCGACTGGCTTATTGAGCGCTATAAAGGCCTTTTGGATGTAGAAACAGGCCAAGGCAAGCGCCAATTTACTGACGTGGTCTTGCAAGTTATCCGCGGCCTATCCGACAAAGTGGAACAAGACCATTATTTGGGTGAGCTGGCGAAGAGCATTGGTGTCAGTAAAGAAGCAATGGCCAGCAAACTAACAGAGCAGGCAAAGTCCATCCGACCAATTCGGCTTAAAAAACCAGCAACCCGAAGCACCACCCACGAAAGCAAAGAAATGACCGAACGGCGCAAGTCAGAACAGCGCTTGTTGTCGCTACTTTTGATGCAACCCAGCCTCCGCGCAGAGGCTAAAATGGTGCAACCGCAGATGCTTAATAGCCCTGAGGCTCAGACACTTTTGGAATTTTTGGCATCTCATCTTGACTTTGATGGTGCTTCCAAAGACCTTCATGGGTTGCAATCTATCGGTGATTATGTAAAAATTACAGTATTACAGTTTGAAGAACTCTACCGGAACCTCGAGATTATTGAACTTCGTAACGAAGTCACTCGGTTGCAGGAACGCTTGGTAGACATGTATGTCAAGGATCAGAAACAACGTGTCCGGAAAGCTATGGAAACAGCTGACGACGTTGACATGCGAAAGCTTTTGGAAGCCGATAAACGGCTGAACGACTTATTAAAGCATGCCAAGGAACAGTAAACAAGGAAAAGAAGATTTATGGCTGATAAAAACCCCAATAAGACACCCAAAAAGAAGAAAGCGGCTGAAGCTGATGAACCTGCGGCAGAGGCTGTAGCGCAGCATGATGACGCTGCCCTACAAACCGTAAAGCTTGGGCTTATTACCAAAGGTAAAAAAGACGGTAAGATTGATCAACGAGAAATCTTTTCGGCAATCACCGATACTCCTGACCATATCGACATCTTGGACCAGTTATATACAGAATTGACAGACGCGGGCGTGGAGCTTGTTGGCGGCAGCGAACCAGGAGATAAAGAATTATCTGATGAATGGGTAACTGAAGACGAAGAAGAGGTCATCTTAAGTGATCAAACTTATCTTGATGATATCGCCGACGACTCAGTTCGTTTGTACCTCCGTGAAATTGGTAAAATTCCACTCCTTAAAGCAGACGAAGAGCTTGCGCTGGCTCAACGCGTTGTTGCAGGGGAGAAAGAAGCAAAAGATCAAATGGCTGAAGCAAATATGCGTTTGGTAGTATCGATTGCAAAGCGCTATGTTGGCCGTGGATTGGACCTTTTAGATCTTATCCAAGAAGGTAACACGGGGTTGCTCCGTGCAGTTGAGAAGTTTGACCCAGACAAAGGTTTTAAGTTCTCTACCTACGCTACGTGGTGGATCCGTCAGGCCATCACCCGCGCCATCGCCGACCAGGCACGCACCATCCGTATCCCTGTACACATGGTTGAAACCATCAATAAGCTTCTTCGCACACAACGCCGCCTCACGCAGGAGCTAAACCGCGAGCCGTCCAACGAAGAAATTGCCAAAGAGATGGAAATTGAAGTCGAAAAAGTCGAACATATCATGAAGATCAAGCAGGATATCTCTTCTCTAGACGCTTCTGTCCGTGATGACGAAGAAGACAGTGTCCTTGGCGACTTTATTGAAGACGAAGATACCGTTTCTCCAGAAGAATCAGCAGCAGGGCAGCTGCTCAAGGAGCAAATTAAGGGCTTGCTTGGCAGCCTTACCGAACGTGAACAAAAAATCTTAAAACTCCGCTTTGGCCTGGAAGACGGTAAAAGCCACACGCTTGAAGAAGTTGGCCAGGAATTTAGCGTTACCCGCGAACGTATCCGCCAGATTGAAGCCAAAGCTCTCGCTAAGCTCCGCAAGCACAAAGATTCTAAGAAGTTATTAGACTATATCAAATAGTATGAAAATTATTGGAATATCGGGAGCATTTGCGAGCGGGCAAGACACTTTGGCACAGTATTTGCGTGATAAACACGACTTTATCTGGTTTTCCACCAGTGACATGGTGCGTAAATTTAGTATGGAGCGTCACGGTTCTATTGAGCGCCCGATGTTGTTCGAAACCGCCACCTATTACCGTAAGACTCGCGGCGGCGGCGTGTTCGTAGAACTCGGGATGGAAGAATTTAAGACATTGGATAATAAAGTGGGTCTGGTACTCTCCGGCATCCGCAGTATGGGCGAAATGAACGCAGTCATCCACAAGCTAAAAGGCCAGATGATATATACCGATGCCGACCCTGAACTCCGTTATGAACGTATGGTCATGCGCCAGCGAGATGCAGAATCACGCATTACCCGCGAAGAATTCGAAAAACGTGAAAGGGCTGAGTGGCATGTAGGTGACAGTGAAAATGACTTTAATAAGCGGGATATTCGCGCATATTGTGAAGAAAAAGACATGATTTTATACAATGCATCCGACCTCGCCAGCTTCTTCCATGCTGCAGAACAAAAACTCGGTCTAAGGTAGCATAGTATACCCATCCAACAACATTGACAAAAAAGCATAACCGTGCTATATTTATAATGTAAAACTGAAATTATAATTATTATGGCAGGCAACTTAAACCAACCACTAGCTAGCCCACATATCACTGAAGCTTCTCCGCAGGCCTACCGCCAAATGGATGGCTATACTCGTGACCGTATTAATTTAAGCCTAGGTTATTTAGTTAAAACGGGCGAGTTCCCATCTGATCAACTATACGACCGGGTCGTTGAAGTAGCTTATAAATCTACGCACGATCCACTCACTGGCCTGTTGAACCGCGCTGGGTTTGAACAAGCTTATGATAGAAAATTGACCATAAGCGAAAATGACAAAAAGGCAAGGTGGGCATTTATATTTGTTGATCTGGACGGCTTTAAAAATGTTAATGACACAAAGGGTCACGATGTAGGTGACAAACTGTTAACGGGCCTAGCTAGTGAATGGGCTACCTCTACTAAATTAAGACAAAATGACATTCTGGGCCGTATAGGTGGGGATGAATTTGTTGTGCTTGCAGATATTTCACCACAAGGTAACGACAATCGGCACGAATTGCCACCAGAAGAGGCTACAGCTGGAGTCATAAATCACTTACGTCGAGATGCCCAAAGCGTTATAGATTCTAGTCATATAGACTTTGGCGGGCTTAGTGCGGGATATGCCATTATTAAGGATGGAATGTCTTATAAAGAAGCAAAACATGCAGCTGACTTAAATATGTATAAAAATAAAAAAGAACGTAAAGCCGCCCCCTAACCATCTTCTCAACACATTACAACAGCTACACCCCGTATTTGTCGATATGGTCTTGGAGCTCTTTATCTTTGATGAGCTGTAAGCTGTTTACGTAGTTGCGCAACACATCAGAAGTGATAGTTGAGGCTTGTCCGGAGGCAGCTGTGGTGTCGAGGAAGCTAATTACTAAGGTGTCGATATAAATGTAGTAGGCAGATGGCTGGTACTTGAGAATTTCTTTTGAGTCGAGCTTTATTGTGTCGGTTATTGAGGAGTCGTAGAAGCCATAGACGTTGCGGCCACTATCAGTTGTAAACACGAGTTTGCACGGAAATGCGACACTTGAGAGCTTGGTGCTTGGTTTGATGGTGTACGGCAGAAAGTCGCCGCAGTTTGTTGGAGGATTGTTTGTTGCGTCTTTTTTGTGTGCACTCATCTCGAGATTTTTGCCACTTGGGAGTCGGAACGTCAGTACATAGCGGGGATAGTCGCCGGTTTTAAAAAATGGCTTCACGTATTTTATCTGCAGTGGGCCGGTGTAATTCTTAGGAACATAGAGGTTAACGCCCGCTGCAGCCGCAGCTGTTGCCGTGTTTTTGAGATTGGCTTTGAGAGTTGTCTCTGGCCGTATTTGATTAGCGAGCGTAATGGTTGTGAGGTGCTCGGTGAGTACTATTGGCAAGATAATGATGAGTAGCAGTGCAGTTATGGGGAAGGCCACTGCGGTGATCCTGCGAACTCTTCTATATGGAACAAAGTGCGCGATTAGTAGCCCCAAAGCTGTCACTAGAACTGCTATGAGTGCGGGCATAAAATGAAACACTGTGATGTTTGGCAATCTCTGTTGAGAACCGCTAAGTGCTGCGAACAGCTGGCTAACTTGGTAAAACGTATAAGTTGCGAGTACAAAGCCAGCAAAAGACAGAACGTGGCTGTACTTTCTGTGAAACACTTTTGCAATGATTCGTTCGATGATGGCGAAGCCGCATACGCCGATGATGGCAAGCCATAAATAGTTCAGTGAGCAGGCATAGTTCAGTGGCAGGGCAGTTGTTGAACAGGTGCTGCCGGCTCCACCAAAAAGACGCATAAAAAAGATGCTTATGAGGGCTACGGTCGCAACTCGGACGGCAAACACAATATAAAGACTTTTGTTAAGTAGTTCAGGGGGTTCTAGGGTTTCTGTGGCTTCTTCAGGTGGGTCAATATCCAGCGGCGTATTGACTGGCATAAAGGGTTCAAGGCTGGGTTGATCGACTGTTTCAAAATGTTCATCTTGTTCAAATGGCACGAGTTCAGCGGGTGCTGGGGATTCTGGAATCGGCTCTAACTCTGGCGTAGCAGGTAATTCCGGTGCTGTCTCTGGAATATATTCAGGCATAACGGTTCGCCCCGTAGTCAACTCGGCTTTTGGTATGTTAACGGCAGGTTCAACTGCGTGAGCAACTTCCGTGAAACCTGTTTCAGTAGCATGCTCATCAAAGGGCGTTTCTAAGTTAGGAGTTGGTGTGTCTTGGGTATCCATAAGCAGTTTATTACTTATACTTTACCACACGGAGGACTTTGTCTCTTATCTGTTAGCAGCGTATAATATGAAATAAGATGGCGGAGCGCAAAAAACTAGCGATAATCGACGGCAAATCGGTATTTTACCGAGGCTACTATGCCATGCCTTCACTAGCACTTGCTGATGGCACTCCTACGGGAGGTGTTTATGGATTTGCGGCCATGAGCTTGGAGCTTATCAAGAAGTTGAAGCCAGATTATGTAGCAGTTGCATGGGATAAGCCCAAAACAAATATCCGTAAGCGGCTAGAGATGTATCCAGGCTATAAAGCCGGCCGGAAGCCAGCCCCACCAGATTATTATGCGCAGATTCCAATACTATATGATCTATTAAGAGCTTTTGGGTGGCCACTGTATGAGTTTGACGACTATGAAGCCGACGACATCATGTTTACGCTGGCTAAAAAGGCTCACAAGCAGGGGCTTGAGACGATGCTCATTACTTCTGATCTTGATGCACTACAGTGTATTGATGAACATAGCCATGTCTATATTCTCAAAAAAGGCTTTAGCAACATTGAGCGCTTTGATACGGCACATTTTGAAGAAAAACATGGGATCACGACCAACCAGTTCTTGGACCTTAAGTCATTAAAAGGCGATAGCTCGGACAACATCCCTGGAGTGCCAGGAATTGGCGAGAAAACAGCGACTGATTTGCTGCAAAAGTATCAAACTTTGGATGGTATTTATGAGAATCTGGCCCTCATTAAGGAAACGACAAAGAAAAAGCTTGAGGCAGGGAAGGATTCAGCGTATCTAAGCAAGCGTGTCGCGCTGCTGATGGACGATGCACCGATTGATGTGGATCTAAAAGGCACAGATACTCGCGCACTGGACGTACAAGCATTAAAAACTTTGTTGCAAAAGCTTGAATTCCGGAGTTTGCTACGCAACTTGCCGGACTACATGCGCGTAGTAGATGAGGAGGGTGTAGTAGAGGGCGACACTATGTCTCTGAAGGCAACTTCTGCCGGAGAATTACACGAAATAACCCCACTCAAATCTGTGATTATTGATTCTGACAAAAAGTTGGCAGACGTGAAAATTAGCGAAACGGATGGGCTCATAATTCATTCACTTTGTGCGGGGCCTCACGGGAAAGATCCGAATGTGTTGATTTTGGGAGACGCTAAGAAAGTATTTGTCTTAGATGTTACAAAACTCAATCATGCAAAACTGGTAGAGGCGCTTAAAGCTATCTTTAAACCTATGCCAAAGCTGGTAGGGTATGACGTGAAGTCTACTATGCAGGTACTGTTGGGGCTTGGAATTTCGTTGCCTCCAGTCGGTAGCGACGTTTTGATCGGTGGGTTCTTGATTGACCCACTCAGTCGTGCCCGCAGCCTCACTGAAATGGCAGAGATGAGTTTGGGCTATAACGGAACGAGCCTCGATGAACTACCGCCAGAGGAGCTCATGCAAAAGGCAGGGGAACTGGGCGCAGTCATATGGGCACTTACCACGTTCCAGGGCGAATCTATGAGTGAGCTGACGAAGGTCATTCAGCTGGCAGATAAAGTAGAATTGCCAGTTATCCCTGTATTAGCCCAAATGGAATATGAAGGCATTGGTCTTGATCCTGAATACCTAGCTAAAATGAGCGTGGAGCTTGGTGACCAAATAAGTGATCTTGAGCAATCTATTTACGGTTATGCGGATCAAGAATTTAATATTGGTTCACCGAGCCAATTAGCAGAAATTCTATACGTTAAGTTAGCACTGCCAACAACGGGAGTAAAAAGAGGTAAAACGGGCTTTTCGACAGGTGCGGATGAGCTTGCCAAGCTCCGTGATTTAAGCCCGATAATTGACCTGATTTCGCAGTACCGTGAATACACAAAACTCAAGAATACATACATTGATACTTTGCCAAAACAAGTTGACGACAATAATCGTGTCCACACCACGTTTGCTATGACAATTGCCCAAACTGGGCGTTTAAGTTCGGTAGACCCCAACCTGCAGAATATCCCCGTCAGAACCGAAGTAGGCAAGCGCATTCGTACTGCTTTTGTGGCGCGGCCCGAGCATGTTTTTATAAGCGCTGATTACTCACAGTTTGAGCTTCGCCTTGCAGCAGCACTCAGCGGAGATGATGACATGATAAAGGCGTTTAATGATGATGAAGACATTCATAAACTTACTGCCGCAGCAGTTTTAGGGCTGAAGCCCGAAGACGTCACGAAAGAACTGCGCTATCGTGCGAAGGCAGTTAACTTTGGTATCTTGTATGGACAAGGTCCGCACGGCCTGGCAGTTGGTAGTGGCATGACTTACGGCGAAGCACGTGATTTTATTGCCAAGTATTTTGAAGTAAGACCAAAACTCAAGATATATCTGGATGGTTTACGAGAAAAAGCCAAGAATAAAGGCTTTGTGGAGACATTGCTTGGCCGTCGGCGTCCAACTCCTGATGCCCAAAGCAGCAACCACATGGTACGCGAAACAGCGCTTCGCCAAGCCATTAATATGCCTATCCAAGGCACTGCCGCAGACCTTACCAAACTAGCTATGGTTGAGGTGAATAAACTCTTACCAAGTGGTGCTAAGATGCTACTCCAAATCCATGACAGCATTATGATTGAATGCAAAACAGCCGATACCGAAAAGGTCGGAAAACTCCTGAAAGACACAATGGAAAACATTTACCCATCTCTCGGTGTTAAGCTTAAAGTAGATATCGCCACTGGCAAAAACTGGGGCGAACTGTAATGGCAGAAAACGGAATCATAAATGGAAAATAATGAAACACTGGATACTTACAATCGTTCAGCCAAAGAGCTTGCTAAGTATTTCCGTGGAATAGATCCACACAAGAAACAGATCGAACTTGCGCTTGAGTTTGCTGGCAAGAATGACGGATCCGCTACAGTACTTGAACTTGGTTGTGGAGACGGGCGTGATGCTGTCGAAATTATTAAACTTACCCGCTCATATGTCGGCATAGACTACTCAGTAGGCTTAATCAGTTTAGCAAAAGAGCTGCTACCGCTGGCAGATTTTAGGGTCGTAGATATGCAAAATTATGACTATCCGTATAGGACTTACGATGTGGTTTTTGCTTTCGCATCTATATTGCATGTAGATAAGGCAAGTCTACGAGATCTAATGGAAGCTGTGTCGCGTTCACTCAAAGTAGGTGGTATCTTTTACATCACGACCAAAGCCGCAGTGCACTATAAAAAAGAATGGAGAGAAGATAAGCATGGCAGGCGCTTATTCTATTACTACACGGCAAGAGTTATCAGCAATTTAGGGAAAGACTATTTTGAGGTTGTTGCCTCAGAAATCGACACTTCACATAAGAATCAACCTTGGATTCAAATAGCTTTGAGAAAAAAATGATCAGAGCCATTATTTTTGACTGTTTTGGGGTGCTGGCAGAAGATGGCTGGACGCCTTTCAAGCGCAAACACATTTTGCATGACCCAAAGCTGGTTGAGGAAGTTGCTCGGCTGGGTGCACTAACCGATAAAGGTGTTTTGAGTTATGACGAAACAATTGGTGCGATTGCACAGCTCTTAGACGTCACGATTCCAGAGCTTCGTACCGCGGTAGACCGGAAAGTGCCGAATGAAGAACTATTTGAACTAATTCTTAATGAGCTTAAACCGCATTATAAAATTGGCGTTCTGAGCAATGCTAATTACGATGTTATTAATGAACTTTTCGCTGCTGAACAAGCTGCATTATTTGATGCGCATGTGTTGTCATTTGATACGCAGTTGCTTAAGCCAGACAGGGCAATGTTTGAGCTTATGGCTCAGCGCATTAAAGTTGAGATGAAGGAATGTTTGTTTGTCGATGACCAAGTAAGACACTGCAAGGCCGCACAGTCATATGGCATGGAAGCACTGCACTACATCGATTACGAAGATTTTATAGAAAAACTCCCACGTAAGCTTTCTGGCACGCAACCATCTGGGCGGTAGGCTATACTTGAACGCATGATTATACCTTCAACCCAGCTAACGAGCGACACTTTAATACCTAATATTGGCTTTGGCCTTTGGAAAAATAAAGACGAAGCCGAGTGCGTCGCTTCTGTTGGAATGGCTATAAAAGCAGGCTATCGACATTTTGATACGGCACAAGTGTATGGCAATGAAGAATATCTTGCAGCTGGTCTAAAAAAGGCTGGCCTAGAACGCAAAGATGCATTTATAACGACAAAAATTCGTGTCGAAAACTTTTTACGTGTCGAGAAAAGCTTTGACACATCCTTAGAAAAGCTTGGAACTGACTATGTTGATTTGCTGCTCCTGCATTTCCCTGTAACACTACTTCGTCATAAGGCGTGGAAGAAGATGGAAGCTATTCACGCGGCAAGCAAGGCCACAACAATCGGTGTGAGCAACTACACAGTAAAACATCTTATCCAGCTACTAGAAGAATGCACCATCAAGCCAGCCGTGAACCAAGTTGAATTGCATGTATTTTTACAGCAACCAGAATTAATTCGGTTTTGTCACGACAACGGCATTGCTGTAGAAGCTTACTCACCATTAGCACATGGGCGAGGTTTGGACGACCCAGTGCTGGCAATAATTGCTAAAAAACATGGTAAGACATCTACGCAGATTATGCTGAGGTGGTGCATTGAAGTTGGTACTATCCCTTTGCCAAAAAGTACCCACGAAGACAGGATTCAACAAAATATTGATATTTTTGACTTCAAACTTGATGGCCAAGATATGGCCAAGATCAAAGGTCTAGAGCGCGGGCTTCGAACATGCTGGGACCCTACGCATATCATCTAGCCGATTCTAATAACAAGTTTCTTTTCGGTCTTCAGTTGTTTGGTGAGCTTGTAGAGGTGTGGTCGCATAGAGCCGGCAAGGGCTGCTGAACGGGTTGTAATAACAATAGTGCGTTCTTGGACGGTAATGCCAACATCGGTCTTGAAATGCCGTTGTACGTAGGCTTTAATCTCAATTACCTCCGCTGGTACGCCAAAATCTTTGTTACTCATTATGTCTGAAAGGCTCTGCATCACTTTATTGTAACTAATTTGTTGCAATTGCGCTTTTGTGGGAGCATAATCGAAATTAAGTACTTGATAAAAAAAATGATCAATGCTGAACTATTGAGCGATATACCAAAAGCCCGACATACAGAATTCGGGGATGAGGTTAGGATTGCACATATTCAGACCAAACACGGGATAACCGCAGTGCGTAGTGTAATTCCGCAACATACACATAAAGAAGCTTTTATAGCAGGTGGCTTAGGATCGGGTGCTGTCTATGATAGATTTGTAAACCGCGCCGCCCAGGCGGGCTTTTTGACTCGTACAGTACGGTATGCAAGCAACGGTTTTAACGGAGCAATTGATGCTGACGCCGAAGAATTAAGCGCCGCTATAGAAAAATTGGCACAGGGTCCAACACATATCTTTGCGCACTCTAAAGGTGGGCGAGTAGCTATTAAGGCTGCTGCGCAACTCGATTCTTCGATTAATCTAAAGTCTATAACACTCGTAAACCCAGCATTAGAAAAATCACGAGTGAACCTGTCTCCCGAGGCACTTATAGGCATAGTAAGCGAGCAAATTGCTTGTTTTGGAAAACTAAAAAACGCAGCCCGTGGAGTTTTTCATGAGTTAACACATAGAGGTCTTGGACTATTAGGTGAAATACGTGAGCTCATGCGAGAGGATCCTTCAATTCAGACATCTTTCGAAACACTTGCGCTCAGGGGAATCCATACAACAATTATCGGTGGTTCTTTTGACCACATCGTACCGGCACAAAATATCGCCGTTTCTGCGGGGCATATGCATTTTGATGAGGTGCATATTGCTGAGGGACGAATCGATGGGAGCCATTTTGGCATACTTGCATCAGACAGATTCGCGGATTCTATTTTGCCGCATGCCTCATAATTCTGTCATACTATTTAAATGCCAGAATTACCAGAGGTTGAAACGGTTCGTCGTGGTCTGCACCGCTTAATTATCGGGAAGACTATTAAGAGCGAAAAGCATGATACGCCCAAAGGATTTCCAAATACACCTGGTGACGTCACAGCATTTTTGGTCGGTGCGAAAGTGACCGACATACGCCGCCGCGCCAAAGTGTTATTAATTGATCTAGACACGGCATACACATTGGTTATACATCTAAAGATGACTGGGCAAATGGTGTTTAGGGGCGAACAAACTTTTGGAGCAGGGCACCCGAACGAAAGCTTAATCGGTGAGCTTCCTGACAAATCTACCAGAGTTGATTTAGAATTTAGCGATGGCAGTCATCTGTTTTTTAATGATCAGCGGAAATTTGGCTGGATGCGTTTACTGCCAACTGTGGAAGTACCCAATATCGATTTTATGAAAAAAGTTGGACCAGAGCCGCTTGAAGATGCGTTTACTCATCAGATTTTTATTAAAAGGATAAAAAGACGTGCAAATACCACCATCAAAGCTGCTTTACTAGACCAAACAGTCCTTGCGGGCATTGGCAACATTTATGCTGACGAAAGCCTGTGGGGAGCCAAAATACACCCCGCAGAGCGGGTCAAAGATGTGTCTAACGTCAAACTAAAGACTCTGTATAGGGAGCTGCGGTTTGTTTTAAATCTGGCAATCGAAAAGGGTGGTTCCACAGATAGAAATTATGTAAATGCGGAAGGCAAAAAGGGGAGCTACATAGACTTTGCGCGCGTATTCAGACGGGAAGGCAAAGCCTGCCCGCGTCATTCTGGTGTGGTTATCCTTAAAACACGCGTAGCTGGACGAGGCACGCACACCTGTACCGTTTGTCAGAAACTATAAACTGTCTACCATTTTTTTTAGCACTTCGTGCACACTTTTTACATCTTTTGTGCGGTAATGAGCAGCTGTTTTGCCCTTACCAACCTTGATGGAATAGGAACTGCGCGGTATAGCCCTAAACATATCTTCATCTGTGTAATCATCACCAATTACGAGTATAAAATCATGTGACTTTTTGAGGAAGCGGGTGACTATGGACCCTTTTCGTAGTTCCGTCGGTTTTATTTCTAGGATTTTCTGGCCGTTGTGCATATTGAGACCATATTTTTCAAGTGAAGGTCCTAATGCTTGGCGGAGAATAACAATATTCTTTTGAGCGTGATATGGCGGTGCAGCGCGATAATGCCAAACAAGTGCAAATTCTTTTTCTTCAACGAAAGCATTTGGAGTTAGTTTGGCATATTTATCCAAGGCAATACGGAGTGGTACCTTCCAGTCGGTAGAAGACTTAGTGAGCTGCTTCCACTGTCCATTTTTTGGCTTAATGCTGGCGCCGTGTTCGGCAACAAGCGTGAG
This sequence comes from Candidatus Saccharimonadota bacterium, assembly GCA_043745485.1. GTDB lineage: Bacteria > Patescibacteriota > Saccharimonadia > Saccharimonadales > JACDBH01 > RYN-417. The sequence continues at coordinate 9,068 of JAYTSU010000030.1, read as the reverse complement.
TGGCATATCTTTGAACCATTTTTCTAGGTCTGCCTGCGAGCGCCCACTAATAATAACCAGTTCAGTGTGTTTATCGGACCCAAGTTTATTAAGTAAAGAAAGCTGCTCATTATCTGGACGAGCGTTATTAGGATCTACCACGAATGTGGCCAATGTCCCGTCATAATCAAGCATTATAAGTCGCTTTTTTGAGCTCTCAAATGCGTCGAGGAGCCGTTGCTTTGTCTTACCATCTAGTTGCTTTACGCCACCCGGCACTGTCACGGGTTGTTCTAATGTATCCATAAATGTCTCGACCCAATCGTGGATTGTATGAGTCGAAAGCTGCTTTTGCATACGCGAAAGGCGCGGTTTTAGTTCATCTTTTGGCATATTTAAGGCTTTAGCAAGACCTTTTACGAGTGTGCTCGGTCGCTTGGGATTTACCATGACGGCATCCAACAGCTCCTCGGCAGCACCCGCTGTCTCGCTGAGAACTAATACGCCGTTGCTGTTGGTGTGGCTGGCAATATATTCCTTAGCGACGAGGTTCATACCGTCCTTAACAGGGGCTACGAATGCAACATCGGCTACTTGATACATCGCACTCAGCTGCTCAAAAGGTACAGTTTGGTGCATATAATCAATCGGTTTCCACTTTGTATTCCCAAATGTTTTATTAATTTCTATTACCAGCGCTTCAACCTTAACGCGCAAATCTTTATAGGCTTTAATTTCGCTGCGGGTAGGGATAGCAAGCATTATCATTACGACCCTATTATGGAGATCTAGATTTTCTTTTAGAAGCGTTTGGTAGGCGCGCAGACGCTCTATAAAGCCCTTGGTTATATCAAGCCGGTCAACGGTTACAATCACCTTATGTTTCTTGTGTTTACGTCTCAGTTTTCGCACCTCCTTACGCACTTTACGTGACTTGTTAGCCTCTGCAAACTTGGCATAATCTATCCCAATCGGAAAATTAGAAACACGTATAGTGCGTCCACCAACAACTACTTGTTCATCAACGCTGGTGCCAATATCAAGTTCGCTGCAGGTTTCAAGAAAATTTTCAACATATGATGGTACGTGGAAGCCAACCACATCCGAACCTAGTAGGCCTTTGATGAGCTGCGCACTCTCAGAAAGTTCAGTAAAGCGGTTGTTATCGGGAAAGGGAATATGTAAGAAAAATCCAATCGAGGCTTTAGGGTTTTCGTCACGCAACATCTTGGGCACCAACATCAGCTGATAGTCGTGCACCCAGATCATGCTGTCTTTTCGTTTTGATTTAATAACCGCATCAGCGAAGATCTTATTCACCTCCCGATATGCTTTCCACCACGTTGCTCGGTGTTTTTGTTCAACGGGCATGCTATGCATTATTGGCCATAAAACATCATTACTATAGCCATTATAAAAACCGTTAATTTGTTCCTGTGTAAGAAATACCGGATAGCAATTCGCTGCTCGCATCTTGCGGGTTATCGTGCGCTTTTCTTTTTCAGTTAAGTCATCCGATGGCATGCCCGGCCAGCCTATCCAGCGGTTCTTTTTGTTGGCGGCGTATGAAGCCAATCCGGTGGCTAGCCCTCCGGCGGAAGGATAGAATTCCAGTGCTCCATTTTCTTTTTTAACACTTAATGGCAGCCTGTTTGAAACAATAATTAGATTTGCCATCCATACCATATTATACACTCCTTCGCCCCTTAGAGGATGGTATGATTGGTGGATGGTATTAGTTTTGACAGGAAGTAATGGCTTTACGCTTAAGGCTGAGTTACACAAAATCATCACGAAATTCGTGGCAGATTATGGCGATTTTGGCCTTGAACGCAGTGAAGGATCGGAGATTGAAATAGGACGTTTGCTCGAGAACGTAGCCAGCCTGCCGTTTTTGGCGCAGCGACGAATGATTATTCTGTCCGACCCAAGTGCTAACAAATCTATCAACGAACACATTGATACGCTTCTTGCGGCAGTAGCCGACACAACCGACCTCATTATTGTTGAGGCCAAGTTTGATAAACGTTTGACGCTGTATAAAACACTCAAGAAAAGGGCTATATTAAAAGAATTTGCTGAGTTGGACGAACGAGCGCTGCCAAAGTGGCTGGTTGATGAGGCGAAAGTACGGGGCGGGGGGCTGACACTTTCTGACGCTAGTTACTTAATACAAAGAGTTGGAGCAAACCAAATGGCGCTTCACAACGAACTTGATAAGCTGCTCATTTATCAGCCGGTCATTACCCTTGCCACTATCGACCTACTTACCGAACCCGCGCCGCAAAGCACGGTGTTTGATCTGCTTGAGGCCGCCTTTAGCGGCAAGACTAAAAAGGCTCTTGAGATATATAAGGAGCAACGCCAGCAACAAGTTGAACCGCAAGCCATCATGGGTATGTTAGCCTGGCAGATGCATATTCTGGCGGTTGTAAAAGCCAACGAAAAGCTTGGCCCGGACGGTATTGCCAGTGCCGCCAAACTAAACCCATATGTCGTGCGTAAGACCATGTATTTAACAAGTAGCCAGAGCCTCCGCGACATCAAAAACCTGGTTAAAAAAGTATTAGACCTCGACATCCGCCTCAAAAGTGAAGCGATAGATGCCGACGACGCCATTCAGCATCTGCTACTTACAATATAAAAAACCGCCCTCTATTTAAGAGAGCGGTATAGAAAACTAAAAGGGGATTATTTCTTTTTTGCTGGAGCTTTCTTAGCAGCTGGCTTTTTAGCGACAGCTTTTTTAACTGGAGCGGCTTTCTTAGCAGGGGCTTTCGCTGCTGGCTTCGCGGCTTTCTTTTCTACTTTGCTTCCAGCCTTCTTAGCAGCTGCGGATAATTGGCGCTTTTTGCGGGCGACTTTGTTCTTGTGGAGGAGGCCTTTTTTGGCAGCCTTGTCTAATGCGCTCTGGGCAGCTGAGTGGTTCTTTGAAGTTTTGCTCTTAGAAAACAGTTTAAAAGCAGAACGGAGGCTTTTTTTAGTCTTAGAATTCCGAGCTGTTGCTTTTTTGGTTGTTTTTACGCGCTTTTTTGCTGACTTGATGATTGGCATTTTGATTCCTCTAATGTTTTATTATATCTAAACGGTAACTATACAGCACGCGCGACGGTGTTGTAAAGAGAACTCCCTTTTACAGTTGGACAGGGTAAAGTGTTTATGCTACTATGCGAGCAAATAACTAAAAAATAAAAAGCATGAATCCACAAGATAACACTTCAGCTAACCTCGGAAATCCGCAGCAACAGGTCATTGAACGGCTGAAGACAGCTGTTAATGTCCTTGTGACCGTCAGCAACAGCCCGAGTGTTGACCAGCTGGCGGCGGCGGTCGGATTTACGCTGATGCTTAATAAGATGGGTAAGCATGCAACTGCTGTGTATAGCGGCGATACACCCTCAACGATTGAGTTTTTGTCACCAGCTTCAACAATCGAGAAAAACACCGACTCACTCCGTGATTTTATTGTTTCTTTGGACAAGAGTAAGGCCGACAAACTGCGCTATAAGGTTGAAGATAACGTCGTTAAGATTTTTATAACACCATATCGCACGTCGCTAACGGACAAGGATTTAAACTTTAGCCAAGGCGATTTTAATGTGGATGCAGTCATAGCGCTTGGTGTATCTGAGCGGGAAGAGCTCGACCAAGCCATCATCGCGCACGGACGTATCTTGCACGATGCAACCGTTATAACCGTAAGCGCCGGCGACAAAGTGTCAACGCTCGGGGCAGTAAATTGGCAGGACACATCAGCAAGCTCATTATGTGAAATGTTGGTGAGCGTTGGCGAAGTTTTGCAGCCAGGGAATCTCGATAATCAGATTGCCACCGCGTATTTGACCGGTATCGTTGCACAGACCGAACGTTTTAGGAATATAAAGACGACGCCAAAAATCATGACCATGTCCGCTCAACTGATGGCTGCCGGAGCTAACCAGCAACTTATTGCCGCCTCACTGGAGGAAGTGCCTGAGCCAGCTGTTGTAGCAGTGCTTCCTGCGCCAGAAGAAGCGCCTGTACCAGTGCCTGCTGCTGAGTCGCCCGATGGTTCACTAACAATAAAGCATGAAGAAGAACCGGAAAGGTCAGACCCATCCACCGAATCTGGCCTTAATCTCAATATAGAAGTTGAACAAGAAAAAGATCCTGACGAAGAAGACAAAACAAATCAGATTGCAATAGACGAACATGGCATCATGAGCCCAGCTGAAGAAAAAGCTCAACCAGCAAGTGGGCGCCGACTACTGATTGAGCCACTTCCAGAACAAGCGGCAAACCAATCCGGCGCTGCAGGTGACCATCCGTTGACGGCATTCAACTCTGATGACGGCGAGAATGAACCAAATAGTGATCCACTTTCTGTACCACAACCCGGCGGCTTGGCTCCTAATAATGAAGAACCAGGCTCCACTCTGCCACCTATCCCGAGTCAAAATGAAATGCCGCAACCAGAGGTTCTCAGTGAGCCGGTCGTATTACCACCCGCACCAAAATCGCCGATGATGCCTGTTGAGCAGCCCGCTCCTAAATCGGCCATGACACTGCCACCTGCCTTTGATAACGACACGCTTAGAGATATAGAAAAGACGTTTGATAGTAACCATATTGCTCTTGACCCAACGAGTACGCTTGATGAAATAGAACGGGTAGAGCATAGCCCACATCAAGTTGAAGTGCCACAACCCGTTGAGGGGCTCGATTCTGCCCGGGATGCTGTAATGTCGGCTATTAATGCCGCGCCATATGATCCTACGCGCCCGCAGCCGCTACAGTCTTTGAATGCAGCGCCGTTTGACATGTCGACACCGCTCCCGCCAACCAGTGACCCTGTTCTCGCAGGTCTTGGTTTAACAGACCAGGCAACCAGTGCACTATCTGTTCTGTCGCCTGCACCTACTCCTACTCCACCAAGTGAACAGCAATCTTTTGACCCAACAACGGCAGAGTTTATTGATCCAAGTGGTCAGTCGCCACCACCCGTTCCGCCACCACTCATGCCATTACAGTAATCTCTTTAAGAGGCGAGTGTACGGTATACTACCCTTTATGGACGGCATTTTACTAATCGATAAACCATCTGGTTGGACCAGTTTTGACGTTGTGGCTCGGATTCGTGGACAAATTAAGCGTGAAACTGGGTTAAAAAAGCCAAAAGTTGGCCACACGGGCACTTTAGATCCGCTTGCGACTGGACTGTTAATAATTGTTGTTGGGACATACTGCAAGCGTGCACAAGAATTTAGCGGTATGGATAAAGTATATGAAGTTACGATGCGCTTAGGCCAGACCAGCACAACAGGGGACGATGAGGGCGAAAAGACTGCTATATCTGAGCACATCCCCACTAAAGAGGCTCTCGAGGTCGTTTTAAGGGCCAACACGGGCACTATTATGCAGACTCCGCCAATATACAGCGCCATTAAGATCGATGGCCAGCGGGCCTACAAGCTCGCCAGAGAAGGGAAAGCGGTAAAGTTAGAACCTCGTCCTGTGACTATTTATAATATTTCGAATGTTATCTACGAGTATCCAGAAGTGCGTTTTACGAGCAAAGTCAGTTCCGGCACCTATATCCGCTCACTAGTTGAAGATATCGGCAAAGCATTAGAGGTAGGTGCCTACATGAGCGCCCTTCGAAGGACAGAGGTCGGGGAATATAATATTAGCGACTCCCAGCTCATCGGAAACCTCAACCTTGCAATGCTACGAGTAGTTTAAAAATACAAAACAATATGCTCAAGCTTGCAAGACTATGGTTTGTTGGTAGGCTAAAGGCATGAAACATGAACAAATGGGCAGTGCTATTGCTGTCGTGGGCCTCAGCGACGGCGACGAGGGTAAAGGTAAGATCACCGATGATGCCGCAAGTCGCGCTGATTATGTTGTCCGCTGCCAAGGTGGCGCAAATGCCGGTCACACTCTTGATGGTTTTGGCGAAGAGATTGATCTGCACCAGATTCCGGCCGGAGTTTGTAATGAAGGCGTCGTGAATGTTATAGGTAACGGGTTCTTTTTGGACCCAGCCCGCCTAGCGGACGAACGGGAAGAAGTTCAGGAGAAAACAGGGCTGACAGTTCATGAAGGCAACTTTGTTATTAGCCACCAGGCACATGTAGTGCTCCCGGTGCATAAAGAACTAGATAGGGCGCGCGAAGGGAATAAAGACGATGCTCAAGGCAGCACAAAAGTTGGTATCGCATACGTAGCTAGCGATAAAGCGCTGCGTGAAGGTGTTCGTGTCGAAGATATCCAACCTGCCTCTGGTAAAGATCTAATTGAGATGGCAATGGAGCGCCGCGAAATACTCGCCGAACGTTATGGACTTTCACAGGGGAGAACTGCTGTACGGGCAGCACTCGAGGAAGCTGAAATATTTGCAGTTACTGCTATAGAACTCCAGCCGTACATCGCTGACACAGTACTTTTATTGCACGACCGACTTCGGAAAGGTGCGAAGGTATTGCTAGAAGGCGCACAAGCTTTCGGACTTGATCTTGATCACGGTAAATATCCATTCGTTACATCTAGTAATCCTACAGTCGCTGGCCTCATTCAGGGTAGTGGCATTAATCACCAACATATTAAGGATGTAATTGGTGTAACCAAGCTAGTTCCTTCAAAGGTCGGCGGCGGTGTATTTATCGGACAGATGAACGAAGAATCAGCCTCAAAGATTCGGGGCAAAAGAGGTGAGATTGATGCTGAATACGGCAAGTCAACGGGCCGTCCACGAGACCTCGGATATCTTGACCTGCCAAAACTGGCTCGGGCTATCACGGTCAACGGAGTCACTGAGCTGGCTTTGACTAAGTCGGACTGGCTCAAACGCATGGGCGACACGACTAAAATTATAGTTGCGTATGAAGTAACGGATATTTATGGCGACGTTACCATAGAAACTGTTGCGCCAAGTGGAAATAGGGCGCTCCTACGTTGTGAGCCAATCTTCGAAACGTTCCGTACTTGGGACGACATAACTTCCAAACGTGCTAAAAAGTACTTCAAGTTCATCGAAGAGATGCTCGAAGTGCCCGTTACGATGATCGGTACCGGTCCGGGCCGTGACGACTTAATCCGCCGCCATCAAGGTAAAAAACAAGGCAAAAGAAAATAGTACTTGAAAAAGTCTGACAGGGGTGGTACAATTGTGTTTAAGATGATTACGAGTAAAGAGAAATTAAAGGCGATCGCCAAAACACAGTTACATAAAACTGATACTGGCAGCGGGCCCGCACAGGCGGCAATCTTGACTGCTCGTATTACAGAGTTGACTGAGCACCTAAAGGTGAATAAGAAAGACCACGCAGCACGCCGTGGTTTGCTCCAGATGGTTGGTCAGCGTAAGAAGCTACTTCGCTATACATCAGAAAAAGATACTGCCGTCTACGTCAAGACAATTGCCAGCCTTGGCCTCCGCAAATAGTTTTGTTTATTACTCAGGTGTTATTTAGATAAATAGCCCCGAAGAAATGCATAAAACTAAGAAGATCTTAGTGGCGAGCCACAGCTATACCGCATCCGCATTTCAGCGTATATCTGAACCTTGCTACTAATCTTCAAGAAGGGTATTTAACTATGAGTACTATCAACCCATTTGGCAAAGACTTGATCGTTGTCGAAACCGAGCTGTGTGGACGGCCATTAAAACTAGAAGTAAACCGCGTCGGATTCCGCACGTCGGCCTCTGTTTTGGTGACCTACGGCGACACTGTTGTGCTGGGCACGGCCATGGTTAGTAATAAAAGTGTGCACGGCATGGATTATTTTCCACTGAGCATTGATTATGAAGAAAAAATGTATGCCGCTGGCAAAATGAGCGGCAGCAGATTTATCAAAAGAGAAGGACGTCCATCTGATGACGCCATCTTGATCGGCCGTTTGATTGACCGCCCTATTAGACCGTTGTGGCCAAAGGGTTATAGGAAAGAAGTCCAGGGAGTAGCCACGGTGCTGTCGATGGATCCGATTTTCCGACCCGATATGATCGCGATGCTCGCGATGAGCGCGGCACTCTCACTAACCGGTGAACCGTTTGACGGCCCTGTGGCTGGTGTAAGAGTTGGTATGGTCGACGGCAAGTTCAAAGCTTTTGCCACTGCGGAAGAACTCGACACAGGCAAACTTGACCTTGTAGTTGCGGGTACGAAAGACGCCATTATGATGGTTGAAGCTGGCGCCAACGAAGTTACTGAAGAAGAAGTTGCCGAAGCTTTGGCTTATGCCCACAAAGCCTATCAGCCAGCAATTGAAGCCCAACTCGAGCTGATTAAAAAGGTTGGTGTCACGGCAAAAGAATTTGAACTCATTAAGCCTAACGAAGAAATTCAGAGTGCAGTAGACAAATGGGTAGAAGGTAAGCTCGGCGAAGATCTGCGCAAGCCATACCCAGAGCGCAACGAGATTGTTGCGACACTGCGCGCAGAAATGCACGAAGCTATGGCCGAAATGGTTGGCGAAGATGAATATAGCGCACTACGAGACGAATACGAAGAAGCTTTCCAAATGGCACTGCACAAAGATGTCCGCGCGGGAATTATTAAAGACCAAACCCGCCCAGATGGTCGAAAATTGACAGACATCCGTCCCCTAAGTAGCGAAATTGGCCTGTTGCCGCGTGCGCACGGTTCGGCTTTATTTACCCGGGGTATGACCCAAGGGCTTAATATTGTCACTTTGGCGCCGCTTAGCTATTCACAAATGGTCGACACCATGGAAAAAGAAGGCGAACGCCGATACATGCACCACTATAACGCCCCTGGCTACACGGTTGGCGAAGTAAAACGCCTTGGCAGCCCTGGCCGCCGAGAAATTGGCCACGGCTACCTGGCAGAGCGCGCACTCGATGCTGTTTTGCCTTCAGAAGCTGACTTTCCATACGCTATTCGTAGCGTTACCGAAATTATGAGCCAGAACGGTTCAACATCTATGGCGGCAACTTGCAGTAGCTGTTTAGCACTTATGGACGCGGGTGTGCCGCTTAAGAGTATGGTGAGTGGTATTGCGATGGGCCTTATGATGGACGGCGATACGCCATATATCATGAGTGATATAGCCGACGCCGAAGACTTTGCCGGCGACATGGACTT
>JAYTSU010000029.1:0-4540 GCA_043745485.1 Candidatus Saccharimonadota bacterium | reverse complement strand
AACCGCCCCAAACGCGATGCCAAAGTAGGCATGCTCCCACCAAAACTCGCCCAGATCATCATCAATCTCACCGCCCCTACTGCCGATGCAACGGTGTTGGACCCCTTCTGTGGTACCGGCGTTGTCCTCCAGGAGGCACTCATCATGGGCTATGGCGTCTATGGCACCGACCTCGAACCTCGCATGGTCGAATACTCACGCGCCAACCTAGACTGGCTGCACGAACGCCGTGACGGCAATTTTGCAATCCAGCTAGAGCCCGGCGACGCCACTGCGCACACCTGGCAACCCCTACCCACTGTCGTAGCCGCCGAGACCTACCTCGGCAAGCCTCTGTCCAAAGAACCAGACGAGAATTTGCTGCACGCTATAATGTCCGAATGTGACCGCATCCACCGCGGCGCGCTTAGCAACCTGCACCGTCAGCTTCCCAAAGGCACTCGTCTCTGCTTAGCAGTGCCCGCCTGGAAGCTCAAAAAGGGCTTCGTCCACCTTAAAACCCTTGATTACTTGCGTGAACTAGGCTATAATCGTATAGAATTTCGGTTTGCAAAGCAGCAGGAGCTTATCTACTTCAGAGAAGACCAATTTGTCGCCCGCGAACTCGTAGTATTAGTAAAGAATTAAGGATTTTATAAGATGTCACACGTCAAAGCTGGCGGTACCGCCAAAAATATTCACAACAACGCCGGCCAGCGCCTTGGCGTTAAACTCTTCGGTGGCGAAAAAGTCACTGTTGGCCAAGTTATCGTCCGCCAGGTTGGCATGACTAAGCGCGGCGGCGAAGGCACTAGCGTCTCTCGCAACTACACCATCCACGCCGCCAAAGATGGCGTCGTTAACTACTCTCAGCGCAAAGTCCGCACCTTCACTGGCAAAAGCGTCTTCCGCACCGAAGTCACTGTAAAATAATTACCAAGCCTAAGTATTAAAAACCTGTTCATTGGCAGGTTCTTAAACGGAATTATCGAGGGATATCTTCTGAAGAAATAATCTTGTTATTTAGAGTATTAGGAATAATATCGGCACCTTTAATCAACTTACCAGCTAACTTTACCTGGCGATAAGCATCACGCTCTTCTTTATTACGGAAATAACCCCAGTATTCTCGTCCGCTTGGTTTTTTATCTAATGTATCGGCAAGTTTACCTACAAAATGTTGAGCAACATCGATAATATATACTTCACCACTGTTTGCATCAACATAACGGCTCCATTCATGAGCACCACGTCCCGTATCGCTTTGGTTTACTTCTGTCGTAAACCGACCATTTAACACTCCTCGTTCAAACGCGTCACCACCCAACCATGAGACTGCAAGCGCCATATGGCGGCATACTCCTTTGCCGGCCACTAAATAATTATTCAATGCTGCTTTTCTATGTCCATTATTACCATTCGCTACATCTTCAGATTCTGCATTGGCAAATGCCATGTCATAGCTCATTGCTTCGTTTACTGTTTCATAAATTGCTTTTATAATTTTTTCTTCGCTGGAACTAGCGTCGCTTTTCTTTTGGAATAATCCTACTTTTGCAGCCTTTTCTAACTTACTATTTAAACTAGCACGTAATTCATTAAATTCTTTTGGATATTTCTTACTATCGACTACGATTGCTTCACCGCCTGCGACCCAACTACGGATATCTACATGACCATCGATCGGGAAAGTATCCCGACCAATAGTTGGACGGCCAGCAAACATTTCAATTTCCATTGACTCATCTTTACGGAGATGGCCTCGTAATCGAGCTGCATCTTCTGCAGACATAGTATGGTCGGAATGATAATCGAAAGACTGATCTACAAACATTTCGTTTTCTAATTGTTTTTTATTACCGATATAACTACTGCCATTTGAAGAAGTGTCTTCAATTACAATGTTGGAACCCTTCATTTGAATACTCATGTGTTTACGTGATATGCCTTCGTCAAATGAAACACCAAAAATTTCTTGGCCTGATACTGAACCGGCGCCTCGTCCAAGTGTAAGTGGAAGAGCTTCATGTAGTCTGCCCCATTGGTTACGTGGAGTAGCGATTTGCTTACCTGACGCATCAGCGTTAAGACCAACTGCGAAATAATCTTCTTCGCCGGTAGCGCCTTTCAATTTAACTAATGCTATCGAATAATCTTTTCCGTGACCACGCATAGTTGTTTCACCAACGACTGAAACCGCTTCATTATTATCATGAATTGACGGCAATCCAATTTCATATGGCTCATACATAGGGTGGCTAGTATCAAGTGCGACTACATCATTTTGAAATTTTATAGCAGGAATATCTTCACGAATACCAGGGCTCAGTAGTTGTTCATTTGTAGATAATGGTGTTAATGTTTCTGTCATAAATTTGTTTTTTAAGTAACTATTAGATAATAGCATAAGCTTTAAAGAATGTCAATAAGGTGTTAGTAAGAAGTACCAAAAACACCCTTTCGGAGCGCTTATTGTACATAGCTGTGTTAATTTTGCTTAGGATTAGTGCATTTTGGGCGGGAAACGAGTACCGAAGCGCAGTGTATGTAAGTATACATGAGCATCGGCACGGAGTTTTACGCTCAAAATGTGCAATCCTAAGTAAAATTAAGAGATACCGAGGTGGTGCTTAATCTTTTCGATTACATCTGCAATCACAACCTGTGATTTGACGAGGTAGTCGTCTGCGCCGAGCTGTTCGGCCTTAAGACGGTCACTTTCCTGGCTCAGTGCTGTAAGCATAATAATCTTGATGTTGGTGGTTTCTGGGGTGTTGCGCAAAATATCAAGGACATCAAAACCGTTGACCTGAGGCATCATAGCATCAAGCAATATAAGATCTGGCTTGAACTCAAGTGCTGTCGCCAGGGCATCTTCGCCATTTGGCACGCGTTTTACATCAAAACCTTCGGCATCAAGTCGGGTTAGATATACCTCTGCGAGACCATCATCGTCCTCGACATACAGAATTTTTTTCATTGAAGCTTGTGTAAAAGTAGTGTCATCCATAACGCTTATGCTACCTTATTTGGTACTTTTTACCAAATAAGCAATGAAGCCAGCAAACATTGGATGGGCGCGGTTAGGACGGCTCTTAAACTCTGGGTGGAACTGGCTAGATATAAAGAAAGGATGGTCAATGCCTTCTATAATTTCTACCAGATGGTTGTCTGGCGAAGTACCGCTGGCGCGAATACCCCATGATTCGTATTGGTCACGGTAGTCGTTATTACATTCGTAGCGGTGACGATGCCGTTCGACAATCATCTCAGACTTGTAAAGCTTATGCGCCAAGCTGCCCTTAGCAATTTTGCAGTCATAATTGCCAAGACGCATTGTGCCACCAGTGTTTTCTTTGCCTAACTGGTCTGCCATAGTGTCAATAACTAAATGAGCTGATGCCGGGTCTAACTCGCGGGTGCTAGCGTCCTTGATGCCGGCGTTACGTGCAGCCGCAATAACTGCCATCTGTAATCCCAGGCACAAACCAAGGTATGGAATTTTGTGCTTTAGGGCATATTGTGCTGCTGCAATTTTACCTTCTAATGCCCGAGAACCAAATCCGCCAGGAACTACAATGCCGTCTACTTCTTTTAATGCATTTTGGATTGCTTTTTCATTGTTTAATTTTTCTGCATCAATCCAAACTAACTCAGGCTTCGCTTCAACTGCCCATGCGGCTGCTTTAAGTGCTTCAAATACTGACATGTAGGTGTCTTGATTGTTGAGGTATTTTGCAACAATACCAATTCTGACAGATTTTTTGCTGCCGTTCTTTGCCCGCTTGACAATGTCCTGCCATTCACGAAGCTTAGGCTTGCCAACTGAGATGTTCAGCTTACTCACAATAACGTCGTCTATCCCTTTTTCCTCTAAAGTTAGTGGTACTTCATAAATTGTTTCGGCGTTTGGCAGCAATACTATCGCCTTCTTTTCGACGCCACTGAAAAGGCTTAATTTGTCGATAACATCATGGTTTGCAGCGTCTTCGCTGCGGGCGACTAATACGTCCGGCACTATACCAAGGCCGCGGAGCTCACGGATTGCGTTCTGCGCAGGCTTGGTTTTGATTTCTTGACTTGCACCGAGATATGGCAAGTAGACAACATGTATAAATACGCAGTTTTCACGCCCAACACGCAAGCTGAGCTCACGTATACCCTCTATAAAACTTAAGCCTTCGTAGTCACCAACCGTGCCGCCGACTTCTATGATATGAACATCGAATCCCTCTGCTGTGGCAAGAATTTCTTCCTGGATGGCATTCGTTACATGCGGAATAAACTGGACCGTCTTACCCAGGTACTTGCCCGCACGTTCGTCTGCAATAACTTTTTGAAGCACTCGCCCACTCATAAGCGAGCTTGATTTGGTCAGCTCAATGTCCATGAATCTCTCATAATGTCCCAGGTCAAGGTCTGTTTCGGCTCCATCTTTTGTCACAAAGCATTCGCCGTGCTCGGCAGGGTTGAGTGTACCGGCGTCAACATTGAGGTATGGGTCACACTTTTGGATGTTTACATTGAGTCCACTGGACTTTAAGATATTGCCAATTGAGGC